>CAZIWL010000023.1:22076-43694 GCA_964542755.1 uncultured Anaerolineales bacterium | reverse complement strand
ACGAATCATCTCTAGCCAATCCGCGGTCGATCCGCGACAACTCGTTAGTGCACCCACCGCCGGCCTGCTTGTTGACTCCAATTCCGAAAAATCCTATAATACGCCAATCTCGTGACAGATTCCCGCCATCCAGATTTCCGCTCATATCATGACCAATAGCCACACGCTCACAACAGAACAAGCTGCCGAGAATGGTCACGTCTCTCAGGGAACGATCATCAGCGGGATCAACGACGGTCCGCTCGAGAGTCACACGACCACGGGCAGCCACCATCCAATTCTGCGATCGGACCTCTTCGCCTATCTGGAGCATCACGGCATGCCGGTCCGCGATGGGCGGCGAGTCCGTCACAGAGGGGTCGTATAGTTCGAAATGGACTGCCACTAGGAGCAAACGAGACGTGAAAGAACGCTTCGACATCGAACAGCTGAACACGCCGGACCGACGGTGGCACATCACGCTCGCTGCGTGGATTGTCTACGCCCTGGCCTTCGTTCCGCTCTATCGCATCGCCGGCGCCATAGCCTTCGCAGCTGTGCTCTTGCCTGTCCTGGTCGCAGCCCGGTGCCTGGGGGCCGTCGGGGGAGCTGCTGGGGCCTTGATCGCGTTCCCCCTGAGCTTGCTGCTCCTCAACCTGGGGGGTGGATCCACGTCCGAGCTCTGGACTAGCAGCAGCCTTGTAGGCTGGGCGATCACACTCGTTATCGGCGTGACAAGCGGCCGACTCTACGCCTTGAAGAAGCGAAGCGACGGTGGGCTGGCAGAACGGAAGGCCATCGAAGCGAAGCTGCAGCAACAGAATGCCCAGCTCCGGACCCTTCTCGATTCGACGGAGATCCTGAGCACCACGCTCCGATTTGGGCCGCTCCTCCAGCAGATCCTCGATCAGCTGCAGAAGCTCGTGCCCTCCGACACGTCGACCATCATCCTGCTCCACAACGACCGGGCCCAGGTGGTCCAGTGTCGCGGCTGGGACGACTCTCTCCTTCACAGCACATTCGCCCCCGCCGAACAACCGGTGATCAAGGAAGCGGCGGACAGCAGACGGCCCGTCGTCCTCAGTGACCTGGACAGGAGCGGGGAGCCGCCCTTCGGCAAGGATTCGGCTTCCCTGGCATCGTGGCTGGCCGTGCCTCTCATAGCCCGTGACGAGGTGATCGGCACGCTGACCCTCGGCTCCCGGGCGGCCTCTGCGTTCGACGATCATACGGTCCAGCTCGTGTCGGCCTTCGCCCACCAGACTGCACTGGCGATCAAGAACTCGCGCCTCTACGAGCAAACCCGCTCACAGCTTCATGAGGTGACCGTGCTCCAGGGCGTGACGTCGGCGATTTCTTCAACCCTGGACGTACGGCAAGTCCTTCCTTACGTGGCGCGAAGCTTGTGCCAGATGCTCAACGCCACAAGCGTAGAGATCTACAGCTTGGAGCACGAAAGCGGGCAAGCGACCTCCGCGGCAGCCTATGCTACCGCCGAGGCAAGCAGTGCGGAGCGGGGTCTCGGTCCCCGGCATGAGGAGACCTGGAGCCGGTCGCCTGAACTCAAGCGCGCGTTGGAAGCGAACAAACCCGTGGAGGCGAGGGTAAGCGATGTCGACCTCTCCCCCTCGACCCGCCAGAAGCTTGAGGAGCGGCACGCTCAGTCTATGCTGCTCCTTCCTATCGTCAGCCGCGACGACGCCCTCGGCTTCGCTTACGTCTGGGACAGCGCAACCTGCCGGCCTTTCACCGAGGGGGAAATCGCAACCGGGCAGACGTTAATCCATCAGACGGCCATTGCCATGGAGAACGCTCGCTTGTTCGGGCAAGTCCGGGACGCTCTAACTGAGACCGGTGTCCTCTACCGAACCAGCCGATCCTTAATCGCCCAGGAGCACCTCTCGGACGTGCTGCAGGCCGTGGTCGACGGGGTCGTCGAGGCCTTGCCGGCAGACCGGGCGACGGTAATCACGATGGATTTGGATCGCGAGGCCGTGACGGGCTTCGTCAAGGGCGGGCCGGGGGCTGACCGAGTCCTATCGCCGTCGTTTGAGGAGCTTTGGGACGGCCTGACCGGCTGGGTCTTGAGGGAGATGGAACCAGCCCTCTCTCACAAAGGCGAGTCCGACCATCGGGAGAGCGCTGAGGTCCAGCGCGTGCGCAAGGAGACCGACTGTGGCTCCATCGTCGTCGTGCCTCTGGTTTATCGAGATAAGCCTCTGGGAACCATGACGGCCATCAATCGACCCGATCAGCGGGACTTCACGGAGAAGGACGTGGATCTGCTGATGGCCTTCGCCAACCAGGCAGCCGCGACCTTGGAAAACGCCCGTCTGATTGGAGAATCCCAACGCCGGGCAAACCAGCTATCATGCGCCGCGACCGTTGCGCGCCACGTGGCAGCCATCACCGATCGAGCTTCCCTCCTGAACGTCGTCGTCGAGCTTATCCGCGAACATTTCGGTTTCCGCCTGGCAGCCGTGCTGCTCATAGACCAGGTGAGCCGGGAGCTCTATCCCGCTGCCGCCACGGATGATTTCTGGAAGATCATCCCGGACAATTACCGGCAGCCCGTCGGCGAAGGTGCGATTGGCACGTGCGCCGCGTCTGGTGAGACCCTCCGCATCCAGGATGCGACTGAGAGCACCATCGCCTATCGGGTAGGTGAGTGGTTCTCACCATCCTCTCTCTCGGTGCCCATCGAGGTGGGCGGTCTAGTGATCGGCGTCCTGCAGGTTGAGGCCGATATTGTCAACGCCTTTGACGAGAGCGATCAGACAGCCCTGGAGGTCGTGGCCGACCAGATCGCCATAGCGTACCAGAATGCGGACCTGCTCACGGAGACCCGATCTCGGTTCCAGGATTTGCAGCTACTCCACGACGTCAGTTTGGCCGCCGCATCGAGCACCCATCTCCGGGAGGCTCTGCAGGCCGCTGCGGTGGCGCTGGCCAACGAGTGGAAAGGTACACAAGTCGCGCTCCAGCTCGTCGATCACGACAGTCAGATGCTCCACATGATGGCCAGCGTGGGCTACACGCGGGACACCAAGGGCTGCCTCGATCTGCCTCTGGGCGAGGGAATCACAGGCTGGGTAGCACAACAGGGAGAGGCAGCCCTCGTCTCAGACGTCCGCAAGGACCCGCGCTACTTTGCCGCCAATCCTGAGACCCGTTCGGAGATCTGTGTACCGCTGAACGCTGGCACAGGCGTGCTCGGCACCCTCAACGTAGAGAGCTCAGAGCTGAATGCGTTCTCCCTCGACGATCAGCGTATTCTCAGCACGCTGGGAAGCAATCTGGCCATGCTTATCGAACGGGCCCGGCTGTTCGACGAAGTGGAGGGAGCTCGGGCCGAGCTGCAGCAGCGGGCCGAGGCACTGGAACACGCCAATACTCGGCTCAAAGAACTCGACCGGCTGAAGAGCCAGTTCCTGGCGAACATGAGCCATGAGCTGCGCACGCCGCTCAACTCGGTGATTGGTTTCTCGGAGGTCTTGATCGACGGCCTCTTGGGCGAGATGCCGCCGGAGCGGAAAGAGTGCGTGGAGAACATCTACGCCAGCGGCGAGCATCTCATGGCTCTCATCAACGATATCCTCGACCTCTCCAAGATCGAGGCCGGCCGCATGGAGCTGGCACTGGAGAAGTTCCAGGTCGCCGACTTGATCCAGAACGTACGGAAGACCGTCATCCCGATGATCGAGGAGAAGGAACAGGTCCTGATCCTCGACGTCGCCGACGAGCTTCCCACCCTGATGGCCGACCGAGTCCGGGTGCGGCAGGTGCTCCTGAATCTACTGAGCAACGCCCATAAGTTCACCCCCAAGGGGAACGAAATCACCCTCTCATGTCGCCTGGCCGACCGAGGCACAATCCTGTTCTCCGTGATCGACAGCGGGATCGGCATCAAGGCCGAAGACCAGGAGCTCATCTTCGAGGAGTTCAGGCAAGCGGACGGCACCGCCACCCGGGAGGTTGAAGGAACCGGCCTTGGGCTGACCATCACCAAACGGCTTGTAGAGATGCACGGTGGAACCATCTGGGTAGAGAGCATCTTCGGTGAGGGTTCGACGTTCTCTTTCCTCCTCCCGCTCGCCGGACCCAGTACGGGGGGCGAAGAGGACGAGGTAGAACTCTCAGGGCTGAACCCGGACCCCCAGGTGCTCATCGTCGAGGACGATCGCCAATTCAGCAACCTGCTGTCGCTCTATCTGCGTAGAGAGGGCTACGATCCGGTTCAGCAGTACCACGCGCCGGGAGCGCTGGCCGCGGCCCGGGAACTCCGGCCCGCCTTGATCACCCTCGATGTGATGCTCCCCGGACAGGACGGCTGGGAGATTCTCCAGGAGCTTAAGTCCGATCCGAGCACTAGGGACATCCCCGTGCTGGTCATCTCTGCCCTGCGCAACAGCGAGCTTGCCCTCAGCCTGGGGGCCAACGACTATCTCGTCAAGCCCGTCGATCGCGGCGCATTACACGGCGTGCTCAAGCGCCTCTCGAAAGCAGAGCGCACCCGGTCTGGACCCAAGATCCTGGTCATTGATGACGACCCGCAGTTGGTGCCCCTCCTCCGAGCTATGCTCCAGGGGGAACCTTGCATCCTCCTCCATGCACAAGACGGGCAAGAGGGTCTCAGAGAGGCCCGACGCGAGCACCCGGACGGCATTCTGCTGGACTTGATGATGCCCGGCATGAGTGGCTTCGAGGTGCTTCAGGCGCTGAAGGACGACGACAGGACGGTCGATATTCCCGTCATCGTCTTGACGGTCAAGAGCGTGACGCGCAAGGAGCGTGAGCAGCTCAACCAGCACATCGAGACCCTTATGCACAAGAGCGCTCTGACGCCCCAGGCACTAGCCGAGCAGATTCGCCGTATGCGGAGGATGACCCCCGCTGGGACCGAACCTGAGGCCTGAGGGACGCGCAGCGCTGCCTTGCGGATGCAGCCGGCCCGTACAGGGCGTCAGTCGGAACGCTGCTCGCTTCGATCCGCGGGCTCCACGTGCACGAACGCCAAATCGACGCTGGATAGGTCCTCGACCTTCTGAGCTACCTTCTCCGAGATGGCGTGCGCCCGGTCGAGCGTGATCTCCCCGTCGAGGTCGATATGCATGTCGACGCGAAGCTCCGGTCCCACGTAGTCCGCGATGACCTGGTGGACATTGATGACCCCAGGCACCGACGAGGCAGCCCGGACAATCTCAGCGGTTGCGTCGGGCGACGCGCCGCGGCCCGTCAAGTACCCAAGGTTCTCGTAGAGAATCTCCCACATAGCACGCAGGATCCACAGCGCCACGATGAGCCCGGCAATGGGGTCGAGCAGAGGGTGCACGAACGTCGAACCCAGAACGCCGAACCACGCTGCCAAGGAAGCCAGCACATCGGCCAGGTTGTCCCGAGCGCTCGCGCGGAGGGCCGGGCTGCTTGTCCTTTTTCCCAGATCCATCACCGCGCGGTACATCACCACCTTCACAGCCACGCCGCCAAGGAGCACGCCAGTGGGCCAGCCGGCGGCCACAGCCGTGCCACCGCTGAGGAAGCGACCCACGGCCTGACGTAGTGCGCTGTACGTCGCCACGCCCATCGCCGCGGCGATTACCAGGCTGACCAGGGGCTCGAATCGGTCGTGGCCCTGGGGGTGCGACTCGTCGGCCGGCTGCTGGGCAACGTAGAGCCCAACCGCCATCAACAGGCTGTAGAAGGTGTCCGAAAGAGAGTTTGCGGCATCGGAGAGAACGGCGCTGCTGTCGGTGCTCCATGCCACCAGGCCCTTCACGACGGCAAGGACCAAGTTGCCGAGGATCGCGATCAGCGTAGCTCGAAGATAGAGGGCCCGGCGGGAGGGATCAGGTCCCTCCTTCCGCACCTGCTTCACCTTATCAGCTTCTTGCTCTGGCATGGCGGCGCGCTTGCTGCCTCGTTCTAGGCCTAACCCGGCTCCTCAACAACCGCCCTGAAGGGAGAACACGTAGAAAAGCCTTCTGAAGGCGCTCCCGAGCGCAGGCGGATGCCCTTGCTGATGTATCGAGTGGAAGCACACCAGCATCCGAGGCCTCGATGCAGACATCTTATCACCCTCGCTCGATTTTCACAACTTGGTCGAGTGTGCTACAATACCGACCGTCATGAACCACCCACACCTCATGTTGGCTTCTCAGTCACCGCGCCGTCGCGAGCTGCTCAAGCTGTTGGGGCTCCCCTTCGAGGCCACGGTCGCAGACGTCCGCGAGGCGGCGCGGGCCCGGGAGACGCCGGCGCAGTTGGCGACCCGCCTCAGTCGGGCCAAGGCGACCAGTCTGGATGGGAGGACAGGCCGGCGACAGCTGGTCATCGGCTGTGACACGGTCGTGGCTTTGGAGGACAACCGTGGGGTAGTACACATCCTAGGAAAACCCGGCGATGGCGGCGAGGCAGCCGGTATGCTCCGGGCTCTGCGCGGGCGCTCACACACCGTGTTCAGTGCCATCACGGTCTCAGCCGACGGGGCGCGCCCAGGGACGGAGTTGGTCGCCACCCGTCTGCGCATGCGGCGGTATAGCGATGCCGAGATAGCGGCCTACGTGGCCAGCGGCGATCCCCTCGACAAGGCGGGTGCCTACGCCATCCAGCACGCAGGCTTCCACCCCGTCGATGAGATAGAGGGGTGTTACACCAGTGTGATGGGTCTGCCGCTCTGTCATTTGACGCAGCTCCTGCGCCGCAGAGGATGCCCGCCGCCGGTGGACGTCCCGGCGGCATGTCAAGCTTACACGGCGCGCCGGTGTGACGCCTATAAGGGAATCATGAATCCTTGATCATCCAGGAAAGAATCCATCGTCTGGAGCGGTTCCTCATGATCCTTGGTCTTCTGGCGATGGCCGCGGCCAGTTGCCGTCCTACTGCGGAGGAAACTCCTCCCACCGTATCAGCCGCACCAGCGACGCCGGTTCCTACTCCAACGCCCGTCCCCCCGCTTCCTGAGGATGCAGCCAGTGCCTTTCTGCAGGCGTGGGAGCAGCGGGATTATGAGACCATGCACGGGCTCCTATCACCCCAGAGCCGTGAGGTTCTCACGCTCGAGTCCTTCGCCAGGCGCTACGAGAACGCGCTGACAACCGCCTCTGTCCTGACGGTGACTACCAACCTCCAGTCTGTCCTTCGGCAGGGTGACAGGGCGGCAGCCGCGTTTGATGTGACGCTGGAGACCGCTCTCTTCGGAACCCTATCGAGCGAGGGTGTCATGGCGATTGCCCAGACTGGGATCTCCTGGGGTGTCGACTGGAAGGCGGGCCTGATCTGGCCGCAGCTCGCCGAGGATGAGTATTTCCGCACCACGTATAGCATTCCCATCCGGGCAGATATCTACGACACAAACGGCCTGGGATTGGCCACTCAAGGCACCATCGTAACCCTGGGTGTCATTCCGGCGCAAATTGAGGATGAGGAAGCCCTCCTCCAGGCCTTGAGTTCTGTCACCGGCTTGCCGCCTGACGCTATACGCGAACGATACGCCTCCACAAACCCCGAGTGGAAGGTGCCCATCGCGGACATCCCGGCCGCTGTGAGTGTCGAGCAGAACGACATCCTGGCCTCCCTCCCCGGCCTTTATCGCGAGGAGAAGACCGGCCGCCTTTACCCCCGCGGTGAGGCTGCTCCGCACGTGGTGGGCTGGGTGGCGCCCGTACCGGCCGAGAGGCTGACCGAGTACCGATCGCGCGGGTATCGCGGCGACGAGATGGTCGGCGTGGCTGGCCTCGAGGCCTGGGGCGAGGAGATCCTCGCCGGACAGCACGGGGGGACGTTGAGTATCATCACCTCCGCTGGTGAGGAGGTCCTCGAGCTCCGTCAACGGGACGCGGCGCCGGGCCGCTCAGTCTACACGACCATAAACCGCGACGTCCAAGAGAAAGCGCAGCAGATCCTCGGTGGCCGCCGGGGTGCCATCGTCGTCCTGGACGTCCGTTCGGGCGCTGTGCGGGCTATGGTCAGTGGACCCGGTTTCGATCCCAACGTCTTCGTCGGTCCGAGCAGCGACGTCGAGCGGGCGCAAGTGTTTGCCAATCCAGACCACCCCCTGATCAACCGAGCTCTCCAGGGAACGTATCCGACGGGCTCCGTCTTCAAGATCGTGACTATGTCGGCCGGCATGGAGGGTGGCAGCATGGACCCGCTGGACACCACATTTAACTGTCCAGGGTATTGGGACGGCCTCGGCCGAGGAGCTAGGAAACGCTGCTGGAAGACGGACGGCCACGGCACCATCGCACTCCAGGACGGCCTCTCCGCATCCTGCAACGTCGTCTTCTACAACGTCGGCCTGGCCCTGCACGAGAAGGACGGGGACCTACTATCCCGGTACGGACGGGACTTTGGCCTCGGCCAAGAGACGGGCCTGGACGCCCTTCGGGAGGAGGGCGGACTGATACCCGGACCCGAGTGGAAGCAGGAGGCTCTCGGCCAGATCTGGTATCCGGGCGACACCGTCAATCTCGCCATCGGACAGGGTTATCTACGTGTCACGCCCCTCCAGGTGGCCCGGATGATGGGAGCGGTCGCCAACGGAGGAACCCTCTATCGGCCTTTCCTCGTCGATCATATCGAAGCGGGGTCGACCCATCCATTGGAGGTGACAGAGGCGCAGGCGGTGGGAAGCCTGCCTCTGACTCCTGAACACCTCGCCTCCCTCCAGGCAGGCTTACTGGGCGTGACCGCGAATGAGACGATCGGAACGGCCAGTCACCGCTTCAAAGGTCTCAGCATCCCAGTTGCCGGAAAGACGGGGACGGCTGAGGCAGGCGGTGCAGACGCCGAGCCCCACTCGTGGTTCGCCGCCTATGCGCCGGCCGACGACCCGGAGATCGCGCTGGTCGTGATCGCAGAGAACGCCGGCGAGGGCTCGACGGTTGCCGCTCCCCTGGCCCGCCAGGTTGTGGAAGCCTACTTTGGCTTGCCTCTCTCTGATCTGCCCAAGGAGGCCGAGGAAGGGTACGAGCCTCCGACGCCTGCCCCCTCCGCAACTGAAGAGCCGTAGGCCAAAGGCAGCCCCGGATTCGCCTGCGGGTCCTCGTCCTCGCTGTTGCCCCCTGCCCTTGCGAGCGTTCACCGCACCCTCGGTTATCCACCCAGGGCACTCACGGTTTCGCAGCGCGCAGTGCTAGATACGCGGGCCGAAGCGAACCGTCGGGGCGGAGAAGGCTGTAGGCAGAGAACGCGTTGTCGGGGCCCCAGATCACAGCCAAGTTGAGATTCCAGAGAAACATCGGTCCGACCCCCGGGCGTTCTTGACCCATCCGAAATGCTCGCACCACGTAGGTTGCCTGATCTGCCTCACTGATCTCCCGCCCGTACTCCCAGCCCGTCAGGTCCATCTCCCCAATCCCTTCGGGGGAGGGCCACCCGAACTCCGTGATCCAAATGGGCACATCGTCAAGTCCGTGCTCCACCAGGATGCCGCGGTAGTCCTCCAGGGTGTCGCGAAAGAAGAAAGTTGGGTGGTCGTTGTGGCTTGAGGCCGCGTGCGTTTCGTCGTGCACCGACTCCTCGGGAGGATTCCCATACCCGTACGGGTGGGCTCCGATGGCGTCCACGTGGTCGGCGACGCCGGCCTCGATCATGTTGCGTAGGAATCTTCGGTCTGCCACAGCCGTGACGCCGTCATCGATGCCTGTGACGGCTGGTGCTCCGCTCACGACCAGCGCTTCCGGGTCCCCGAGTCGGACGCCATCTGCGCCCTCCGCCACCAGGGCAACGAAACGGCTCGCATCCAGGGTATCGCCCCGCCATTCGCGGGCCAGATTCGGCTCGTTCCACAGCTCGTAGGCGTCGACCTGTCCGCGATAGCGCGTCGCCAACTGCTCCATGAAGCGCCCAAACTCCCCGTAGTCGGCCGGCGGCCCGCTCTCCTTCTCCACGGGCCGCGTCCAATCCGGGGCGTGGGTCACCCCGAGCAGGAGCTTGAGTCCGTGCGTCTCGGCACTGCGCACGATCTCGTCCAGATGGTGCCACTCAAAATCCTCGGGGCCGTGCTCGATCGTGTGCCACTGAACCTGCTCCTTCACCCATCCGACACCCAGGTCTTGGGCTGAGGCCATGATCTCGTCAGAATCCCAGCGCGGCGGCACGTGAAGCTGGACGCCCCACTGAGGCTTGGCCGCCGTGGTGGGCACCGATGGCCTGGGCATCGCTGTGCCGACCCCCGAGGTCACTTGTGCCGTCGGCAGGATTGGCTCGGGGCTCGCCTCCCTCGGCGACGCCCGCGTGACCGTGGGCGTGACGCTGATAGTGGCCCCCTCCGTGGCCGCGATCACTGTCGACGGGGGGTCCGTCGGCCGCGGTGCCCTCGGCAGGGCGCAGCCCGCATATGCGACTAGCGACAAGAACCAGAGCAGACCAAGCGAACGGATCACGTTTGAATTGGACATCATCAACTCATGCTAACTGGCAATCCCGTCTCGTCAAGCTGAGGGCGTGGACGTGGGTGCACTAACCAGTTGTCGCCCCCAGCGGTACGATGCACTTTCCAGGTGCGTTGCACCTCAGGACCGTATGCTTGCCGCGTATGCCCGTCAGAACTGGTCAGTCCACTGGCGCCAAGGGCCTCCAACCATCGACGATCACCGCGACAAGTCGTTAGCGCACCCGCCCGACGCGGACTACACCCGCATTCTGTCGCTTCCTGGCCCTCGAGGCCACATTGACAAGATCTATCCATCCGCTACAATCCCCCACGAACGTAAGCCGGTTATCCGCCAATTCACTGAAGTGGATGCAGATCGTTGAGAGGATAGCGTATGTCTGAGCTGATTGAAGGCATGGTCATCAAGGCGCAGAGTGGATTCTTCACCGTCCGCACCGAGGAGGGCGATTACGTCTGTCGTCTGCGGGGGCGTCTGAAAGAGGAATGGAAGAACACCGACTTGGTGGCCGTTGGTGACCGGGTCCTCGTCAGTGAGATTGACGGCGGCGGGATGATCGACGGGATGATCGAGGAGATATCGGAGCGGGAACGGGCCTTGGCTCGTCTGGCGCCCTCAGCCGGGCGCGGCTCCCGACATTGGACCCGCCGCGGCTATCTCTCGGAGCGCGAGCAGGTCATAATTGCGAACCCCGATCACGTGGTCTTCGTCTTTGCCCTGGCGGATCCCGATCCGAACCTGCGCATGTTGGACCGTCTCCTGGTCGGGGCCGAGCTGCAGGAGATTCCCGCCGTCATCTGCGCCAATAAGCTCGACCTCGTCGACGAAACCGAGGCCCGTAGGCTTTTCGCGATCTACGAGGACATCGACTACCCGGTCCTCTACACCAGTGCTGAGTCTGGCCGTGGCATCGACGAGCTCCACGACGTGCTTCAGGATCGCATATCCGCCCTCGTCGGGCCGTCAGGCGTTGGAAAGACCAGCCTCCTGAATGCAATGCAGCCCGGTCTTGGGCTACAAGTCCGGGAGGTCAGCCGCGCCACTCGGAAGGGCCGCCACACGACGGTCGTCCCGCAGCTCGTACCTCTGGAAGACGGCGGGTGGGTGGCCGACACACCTGGCCTCAAGGCCCTCGCCCTGTTCGACATGGATCCAGAGGAGGTGGACGCTTACTTCCCAGATATCGCCCCCCTCGTGGGGGACTGTCGTTTCTCCGATTGCACCCACACTGTGGAGCCAGGATGTGCCGTCAAGGCGGCAGTCGAGGCGGGAGAGATCAATGAGCATCGCTACGAGAGCTTCGTCCGGCTGCGCGAGGAGCACCAGAAACTGGCCGACATGTATTGGTGGGGCATCGACGAGGAGTAGCGAGATAGTCGCGGGGGAGTGCTAATCGTCCCTTATGCGTAGTACAAGGAGACAGGCAGCTAACTCGAGGGACCGATCCCGCAGGACCGCTCCCCCCAGCCCCATACGGAAGGCGGGCCCCCTACCGCAGTCGGGGCAAGTTGCGGGCTGAGGGCGTGTCCGCCAGGCCTCCCAGGGCCGTGCATTTCAGGGCTCGAGGGAGCATCCGCCCCGTCGCGTAGACCGCATCAATGGTCTCGTCCAGCGGGATAGGGTTCTCGTAACCGCCCAGAATCAGATCGGCGCAGACGAAAGCGCTAGAAGCCGCCGCGGCATTCCGTGTGTGACACGGGATCTCCACCACACCCTGGACCATATCGCAGATGGAGCCCATGGTATTCTGGAGAGCGATGGCCGCTGCGTCGGCCGCTTGCGAGGCACTCCCGCCGACCGCCTCCACGACGGCTGCCGCCGCCATCGCCCCGGCCGCGCCGATCTCAACCTGACAGCCGGCCACCTCGGCGGCGAACGTCGCCCTTGCGCCGATGACAACTCCGATCGCTGAAGCCGCCAGCAACGCCAGCGCCGTATCCCGCCGCTCCAGATCCCACTCCTCCGCCAGGCTCACCACTGTGCCAGGGATCACGCCCGCCGATCCTGCCGTGGGTGCCGCACAGACAACACCCATCCCCCCATTGACATGCATCACCGCCATGGCGCGCACCGCGCTTCGGGTATGGAGACCGCCAACAGCCAGCCGTCCTTCCGCCTCGGCTCGATAGATCGTTCCGGCGCTCGGGCGCAGGAGCTGCATCGACGGGAGCTCAGCCGCCAACCCATGTTGGACGCTGGTCTCCATGACGCCATACCGTCTCAGCACCTCGTCGAGCACCCTCTGCTCCGACATGCCGAGAAGCGACGCCTCGTAGCGCAGCGCCGCCTCGCCCAACGATACCCCCTCCTCCTCAGCCAGCGCAACCATATCGGTACCGTTGGTGAAAAGCGGGCCCCCTCGACGAACGAAGACCACAGGTGCCGCGGTGTGCACCCTTTGCACCCCGGGCATCTCGCCCAGGCGCCCTCTCGCGTCCTGTCCCAGCGGCTCAGCGCGGCGACCGCGGATACGCGCCGATGCGCCCTCTCTCCGCACACCTGGCGGCTCCAAGACACCTCCATCCTGTTCGAGGACGCGGCACACAGCCGGGCACACCTCTCGATCCGCCACGACAAGGACCTCGTGTGCGTCCCCCTGGAGCCGGACGGCCCATCCATCGATCCGCGTGATCTCCACGGATCCGCCACCGACGGACCTCGCCGCCACCGAGAGCTCAGCGTCAGAACCTCCTGTGACTTGGATCTCGACGGCATTCGGATGATCCGCCGCGTCCAGCGGCACCGTGGCAAAGGAGATGTCGACAGCCCGCTCCTTCGTGAGATCCAGGGCGTCGAGGAAAGCCTCATCGGTCATCTCAAGACCCAGAAGTCCCGCGGCAAAGGCCACGTCACTCCCCTGTTGTCGATACACCTCGGCGATGGAACCATTGGGATCGAAGGAGACCCGTGCCGACGCAAGCTCCTCGCCCAACAAATCCCGCACCATGCGGCCGATACGGTAGGATCCAGCCGTGTGCGAACTCGACGGCCCCCTCATCACGGGGCCCAACACGTCATTCAAGATGCCTGGCACTTTCATCGTCCTGCCTCGTCCTCCTCTTCCCGCCTTCGCACAGCCCGTCGCTCCGCTCGTGACGCCAGAACGATGCCGCCCAGGATTAACGCCCCACCCACGAGTGCCGCCGTTGTTGGCAGCTCGCCGAGCAACCACCATGCCAGGAGCGTCGACCCAATCGGTTCCCCAAGCGTGGCGAGTGTGACAAAGGTCGCGGACAGGTAGCGCAGCGCCCAGTTGAGCGAGGAGTGACCCAGGATCTGCGGGCCCAGAGCCATTAGCCCAAGCCAAGCCCAGGGCTCCCCGCTCTCCGGCAAGGGGGGTGCCCCCGACGCCAGCAACACCGCCAGCAGGATGAGTGCCGCCGTCCCATATACCGGGTAGACGTAGCCCAGTAGCGAGAGTTGAGTCCGCACTCTCCGCCCGATCAGAAAGTACCCGGCGGCCGAAATTCCACCCAGTAGGGCCAGCAGATCTCCAAGCAGACGGTGGGTCCCCCGCCCCACGTCGCCCAGCGCGATGACACCGCTACCGGCAACCGCCACCCCCAGCGCCACCATCATCCCTCGTTCCATGGGCTCCCCCAACAGGAGGTAGGAACCCACGGCAGCAAAGATGGGATGGGTGGTCATGAGCACCACCGACGCCGCCACCGAGGTCATTGAGAGAGACGTGATCCAGCAGACGAAATGGATCGCCAGCAAGAGGCCGGAAAGCAGAACGCGCCCCCAGTCAGCCTTGGAGAGGGCGCGTATCTCGCGCCGGGCGCGCACAACGGCCAGGGGCGTCAGAATCAGCGCGGCAAGGACTAGGCGCCAGGCAGCGACGGCCAGGGAATGCGCGCCGGCCTGAGCCAACCGAATCAGGATCGCGGCGCTGGAGACGGTGAGGACACCCACGCTGAGCCCGACGTAGGGCCGAAGCCCTGTCTCGGTTTGCGCGGGATGCATCGATGTCGGGGATGATGGCTGGGAAATCCGGGCCCTCCTGGGCAGTGAAAGCGCTGTATCGTGGGTCTAATTATACCATTCTCGATAGAGGCTAGAAACCCCGCCGCACGTGCCCGATCCACCTTGGACATCGGCCAGGACCTCGTCTCAACGCCACCGCCTACGTCCCGCGCCTGAGCCTCCGTGAGGCCCGCGTGAGCGATCTCCGGATCTGTGAAGGTCGTCCAGGGGACGTGGGGACGCACACCCTTTGAGCTCAACGGGAATAGAGCGTTCCTCACCGCGATAGCAGCTTGCCGGCCCGCATCGTGCGTGAACTGATGGGTCCCCAGGCAGTCCCCGGCGGCGAACACGTGGGGCTGGCTGGTGCGCAGCCTCCCGTCCACGTCAATGCCCCCTTCGTCGAAGGCGACGCCCGCCTCCTTCAGGCCCAGGTCCTCGACATTGGGACGGCGTCCTACCGCGACCCACAGTACGTCGCCCACTGACTCACCGCCGTCAACCTCTACATGGATGCCGTCAGCCCAACCGTCCCACCTCTAGTGATGACGAGATCGTAAACATCCTTCACTGGAACCCTCCCTCACCCAGTAGCGCGCCAGGAATCGGTGGCCCGCGTTCCACTGACCGCCGCGCGGCACCGGGTGCTGCGCCACACCATGAACCACCTGACCGCAAGAGGCCCCAGGCGTCGGAGGTTGCCTCGCACTTGTTTCATACGCCGCTAGACCTAGCGGCTCTCCACATCCACGCGTCAGGTCCAGTCCCGATTGCGACGTCCGACTTCCGAAGGGGCGGGGCACTGGTACCAGTCCAGGAATCGGATCAGGACCCTCTGCGTCATTCGAGCGATCCAATTCCAGTGGAGGAGGACGTGCACCAGAGCTAGTAGGCTGAGGGCCAGCCCTGTCCACTTATGAATCTCCACCCACAGAAGCCTCGCGGCGAAATAGCCTTGCGGGAAGACCACCCAAAGCAGCGCCGCCGAGACGCCTACGGCCAACGCTAGCAACGCCACGACGACGTCAATCCAATAATGTCGCATCGGCCTCTTCATCGCTACAGCCCTCCCCCACCGAGACAGATCCAGAACCAGAGCGCGTACTCCGGCGAGACCGTCACCCGTACATCGGCTGGAATGTGGATGTGCGTCCCGGAGAAACCAGCGAATGCCCGCGGCCCTGTCTCATAGACGAAGCCGCAGCCCCCTACAGCGACATCCCCGTTGAGCTCCTCGACCCAGTAACTGTCGACCGGCTCGGCGCCGGCGATACGCTCATACCAGGTCAGCTTGATCACGGAAAGGTTTCCCTGTTCAGCGAGGCTGAGTAGCGCGTCCAGCGCCGTGATCACGCCGGGCTGCAGGATGTCGTTTCGGACATTGTGAGCTGTCACCGGCACGTCCGAGAACGTAACCCGTCCGCCAGGAGAGCGAATCGTGACGTCAGGGATGACGACCTGCCCGCCGTTCTGGTTCAAACGCTCCACCTCGTCGCGGAATCCGTCCTGAATGGCCCCAATGCGCTCCTCGCGCTCCCCACCCAGCCGGAAACGTGTGTTGTCTTTGTAGGGGTACAAGTCCATTCGAAACACGTTCGGTTCGAACCAACCCGATGCGTAATGGGCGTTGTGCCACCATCCACCCTTCCCGTTGAGTGAATCGATCACGTGGGTCGCCATCCCTTCGTCAAAGTGATACGTGAGCTCGACATCTCCTCTCTCCGAGAGATGAACGAGCACATCGAACAGAGAGAAGTATCCCTTTTGGAAGATGTCCGGACGCTGTCTCGCTACGTCCTCGGCCACAAACGAGAAAGTGCCCACGCCCTCAATTTGTACACGACCCGCGCCGGATGGGGCGTCGCCCACCTGTTTTGTCTCAGGCTTCCACAAACCAGCGCTCGTCGGCAACCGATAGGAAGGAGCCTCATCATCGTCGTCACGACCCTGCTCATGCGCGTCGATAGGCGCCGGCCCACATCCGCTCAGAAGCGTACCCGCACCACTCACCACCAGTCCACCGCACGCCAGGCGCTTCAGCAGCTCCCGTCTCGTCAAACGTGCAGTCCCTCTCCGATTCCCGTCAGGCAGTTCTCTCATCTTTCACCTCGCCTTCTGAAGTTGTCTTTGAATAGCAATCGCACCAACTTCTAGACGGGTTGGAGATCGACTATCTTACGTCGAACGCAACCAAAACCCTCACGCACGCGTTCGGAGATGGCGGCACGGAGAAGCCGAGCGTCGGCAACCGTCGCCTTCTCCCGTCGTCTGCCAAGGAGAGGCTCTGTGGGAGGGACGGGTGAGATCCGGCCCCACCTCAAGGCAACCTTGCCACGGTCACCACATCAACACCGGTGATCCCACGGATGCTCTCGGCCAGGCCCTACAGGTTGTCAAGATCGGGGGCCCCGACGTATCCGACCGCGCCGGGACAGCGACCACCGGCGTTTTCGAACCCGTCTCCGTCCATCTCCAGGAGACGGACCACGAGGTTCCGTCCGAGGACAGGAGAGCACAGCCCACAACCCGTGTGTGCTCGCCCCCCAGCCTCCTCAGCGCGGCTCTCGGCAACCCGATGGATCCGCCGCCGAAGCTGGGAGCACCTGCCCTACTCACTCACTGCGCAGCTCATCGGGCAATCCCGCCGCAGCGTCAGCGTCCAGCAGCCACGTGAGCTTGCCCCGCCGCGGATCGACACGGGTCGCGGGCAACGCCTCGCCGTTCACGACACGGCTGACCGCGTCGGCCTTCCCCGACCCTCTCACTAGAAATATGACGTCCCGGGCCGAGTTAATGACGGGCAGCGTGAGGGTGACCCGCCAGGCATCCACCTTATCCACCCAGACGGGCACGACGGCCCGATCCCTCTCCGAGACTGCTGACGTCCCCGGGAAGAGTGAGGCCGTGTGACCATCCGAACCCATGCCCAGCAGGACCAGGTCGAAACGGCCCTCCCTCCCCAGTACCCGGCCGATCTCTTGCTCGTACGCCCGAGCCGCCTCAAATGGCGGGTGCTCCCCACGTATTCGATGGACGGAGGAGGTCGGAACCTCCGCAGGGTCGAGGAGCGCGCGACGCACCATGCCGAAGTTGCTGTCCGGGTGATTCGGCGGCACGCAGCGCTCGTCGCCCCAGAAGATCTCGACCCGCGCCCAATCGATCGACTCCGCCCAGGGCTCCCGGGCGAGGCGCCGGTAGACAGGCTCTGGGGTCGATCCTCCCGACAGAGCGACCGTGAAGCGACCCCGCTCAGCGACGGCTGACGCAGCCAAAGTTGCGAATCGGTCCGCGGCTGCGTCCGCCATGTCAGCGGCTGTCGGCATGATCCAGATCTCGCCCACGAGACCTACTCCACCTCGCCGCAGCACTGCTGGTGCCAGGCCCGTCCATCACGGGCAAGGAGACGTTCCGCCTCCGAGGGGCCCCACGTGCCGGACTCGTAGAAGGCCAGCGGGGGGCCTCCGTCGCTCTGCCACTTCTCCAGGACGGGATCGATGAGCGACCACGCCAATTCGATCTCATCGGCCCGAGCAAAGAGCGATGCATCCCCGTTGATAGCGTCCAGGAGCAGACGCTCGTACGCCTCCGGAAGCGTGCCGGCCCCGAACTCATCTGCATAGTGAAACTCCATCTTCACCGGTCGGGTTTGCATCCCGGCGCCCGGTTCCTTGGCCTGGAGGTTGAGATGAATCCCCTCGTTCGGTTGAATACACAGCGACAGAACGTCTGGCGAGATATCCTGCTCGCGCTCGATGGCGAACATCAAGTGGGGCACAGCCTTGAATTCGATCGCAATCTCCGTCGTCTTCAGCGCCAGCCGCTTACCGGAGCGCAGGTAAAACGGCACACCCCGCCAGCGCCAGTTATCCACCATCAGCTTGACGGCCGCGAACGTGGCCGTCTCGGAGTCACGGGCCACCTGCTCCTCATCCCGATAGTCCCGATACTGGCCCCGGACGCTCTCCGTGATTGGCGAGATCGCCTGGAGCACCTTCGCCTTCTCGTCGCGCAGTGGGTCTGCCTCAAACGCCACAGGCGGTTCCAGGGCTGTGAGCGTCAACAGCTGCATCAGGTGGTTCTGGAACATGTCGCGCAGCACGCCCGCGTCCTCGTAGTATCCCGCACGGTGCCCGACCCCGACGCTCTCGGCCACGCTTATCTGCACGTGATTGATGTAGTTCCGGTTCCACAGGGGTTCGAAAATGGCGTTGGCAAACCGGAAGCTCATGATATTCTGCACCGTCTCCTTGCCCAGATAATGGTCGATCCGGTAGATCTGGTTCTCTTCGAAGACAGCGTGAAGTTGCCCGTTGAGCTCGCAGGCACTCTCCAGGTCGTGGCCAAAGGGCTTCTCGACGATGACGCGCCGCCAGCCATCCTCGCTTCCATTCAGGCCCGCCTTCCCCAATCGATCGACGATCATCGTGTACAGAGTGGGAGGCACGGCCATGTAGAAGAGAACGTTGCTGCCCGCCTGACCCTCAGGCTCATCGCTCCCCGACCCTAGCGAGGCGAGACGGTCTCCCAGCTGTCGGTACGTCTCCAGGTCCCCCAGATCGCCCGCCAAATAGCTGTAGTTCTGAGCGTACTCCGACCACCGCTTACAGATCTCGTGCGGCCCCGAGGCAGCCCGTGAGTAATCCACGATCCCGTCGTAGAGATGGTCACGGAACTCCTGGTCGGAGTAGTCGCTGCGCGCGACGCCGATCACGTGCGTGTGCGGCGAGAGAAGCTCGCGGCAGGCTAACGTATGCAGCGCCGGAACCAACTTCCGGTGCGTCAAATCCCCCGACGCGCCAAAGATGACGACGGTGGCGGGTTTCGAGCGTCCAATTGGATTCATCATAGGCCTCCAGCGATTTGCGCCTGGTGTCCGATGGGGACACTTGGTTGTGTCGCGCGGACCCCCCGAGCGTGGTCATCTCTTCCGTTGGTCAACCCGGGAAGGTGCTGCGCCCGTCATCAGGGGTCCAACACGCGGGCGTCATCCCTCATCGCGCTTGACCGCATGGCCGCCGAACTGGTTCCGTAGGGCGGCCAGCAGCTTGGCTGAGTAGCTCTCATCCTGACGGCTGGCAAGGCGCATCTGCAGAGCCAGGGTGATGACAGGCGCCGGCACGTCGAGGTCGATCGACTCGAACACGGTCCAGCGTCCCTCCCCAGAGTCCTCGACGTACCCCTTGATATCGGACAGGGCCTGATCCCCCTCCAGCGCTCTAGCGGTCAGATCGAGCAACCACGAGCGAATCACGGTGCCGAATCGCCAGATCTCGGCTACGTTGTGGAGATCGAGGTCAAACACCTCCTTCTTCCTCAGTATCTCGAATCCCTCAGCGTAAGCCTGCATCATGCCGTACTCGATCCCATTGTGGACCATCTTCACGAAGTGACCGGCGCCGTTCGGGCCTACGCGGCCCCACCCCTTATCGGGCCCTGGCGCCAGCGTCTCGAAGATCGGCCTCAGCTGATCGACGATCCGCTCCTCTCCGCCGACCATCATGCCGTAGCCTTCCTTCAAGCCCCAGATGCCACCGCTGACGCCGACATCGACAAAATGGAGACCTGCTTCGTTCGCCACCTCAGCGTGCCGCAGAGAGTCCTTGTAGTTGGAGTTCCCCCCATCGATGATGATATCCTCCGGGTCGAGCACCCCCAGGAGAGAGTTCACCACCTGATCCGTGGGTTCGCCAGCGGGGACCATCGACCAAGCCGCGCGCGGCGGTTCCAGTTCCTCGACCAACTCCTCCAGGGATTCGGCCGGGGCAAAGGACTCCTCCTCCTCAGCGAGGTCGTACGCCACCTCCACCGTCCGGTTGTACCCCACGACCCGGTGCCCATCGCGGGACAGCCGGCGCGCCATGTTGGCCCCCATCTTCCCCAGCCCTACGATCCCAATCTCCATCTGGCTCTCCCTCCTCAACCTGCTACCCTCACCCGCTCATCCTGCCCGCCCGGTACCGTCCGGTGAGACCCGTTGGTTCGCACGACGCGATCCCCGAGCGAAGCGACAGACGAGTGCAATCGCACCTGCTCACATTCGACAAGCGGCCTACCGATGCAACGATGGCTGTGGCCGGCTTAGGCCCGGCAGCAGGCTCCAAGCACGACCCATCTCAGCGGCGGTCACCCAGTCGCCGCAGGCACCCCTCTCCCCATGTATCATACCACAATCAAGGTCGGAGACATTCCGGCTTCGGTTGGAACCACGTTTGGCTTAGGTTGGGAAAGCGCAAAAGCGTAGACTCGCGTGTCGTATTGCAGTTGCCGGACTCCTAGGGGATGGTCAACGCGAAAAACTCCGGGGCCACAGAAGCCCCGGAGCCCACCCCTCGTCACCGGTCCCGGCCAAGACCGATCGCGCCCTCAGCGCCGTAAGCGCCCCAAGCGCCCTAGGCCTCGCTCGATAGCTCGCGGCCCTCCCACAGACCGTAATGGACCTTGGTCCGGTCGAACCGATCATGCTTGCCGTGGGCGGGCCGCTCTTCAGCTGGATACCCGACCGCGATCAGTGCCGGTATTTGCACCCCAAGCTCCTTCGGAACGTGCAGTTCGTCGTGCAGCATCTCCTCCGCCATGGTCCATAGCACACTTCCTGGCTCGCCCACCCACGCAGTACCGAGCCCCATCGCGGTGGCCGCGATCATCATGTTTTCCACCGCCGCGCTCAAATCCATCTGCCACGTCGGCGATAGCTTGGGACGGGCAGCCGCCGCAATAACGACCGGGGCGGTCTCCAGATAGGGATGGAGGCCCAGAAGGTCAGCCAGCTTCTTCTGGAGCTTTTTGTCGCGGATAACGATGAAGTGCCAGGGCTGACGGTTCAGCCGGTTGGGAGCCGTCATCGCCACCTCGAGCAATGTCTCCACCTGCTCATTGTCAACGTCATGATCCGCGTAACGACGGATCGTTCTCCGTTTGCGTATCGTCTCGAGAATCTCGTCTCTCATCAGGACCCCCTTGCGGTGGACCACCCAAATGGCGGTCCACAGAGCCGAGAGGACGAACCTACTTACTAGCCCCCAAGGCCCTGCTTCCAAGAAATGGCAGACCTACTCTGCCCACTATGCCTACTATGCTCACTATGCTTACTATGCCCACTATGCCTACTACTAAGCCGCTTTGCCATGACGGCTCAAGAGCCGTATCTAGCTTGATGTAGATTAGTTAGTAGTATACCGTACACTGCGTTTGAAGAGCGTTTCTCCAGCGTTTTATCTCCGTCCGCCCACGCATCCACCCGGGCTGGCCCCGTCGCGTCCCGACGTACCCACCCCAGGGA
>CAZIWL010000023.1:20877-21976 GCA_964542755.1 uncultured Anaerolineales bacterium | reverse complement strand
TCCGTCTCTCTCTTCGTCCCATGGGTCAGATCCTCCCGTCACAACTAGAATAGCGGGGCTCCATCATCGCCCCGTCGAGCGGAGCGACCTGCATCATCGTGTAGCTTCTCTCCGTGCCGGCAGACCGCTAAGTATACCCCGCCATAGGCGCCCGCACCACAGGGCCTCGGCATCCGGGCAGAACCCTGCACCTTCTCCTGTCTGGTTAAAGGTTTCACAGGTGACAGGTGCCCGCGCGCGAAGCTCTGTCCACCCCCTAGTCGATGTCACGGAGCTTGGTCCACGGGAGCCAGGGTGTTACGTATCCCCTCGCCAGCCCACCTCCAGCTTTCGCGCCACCTGTCGCATAGGCCGTGAAGCTGTCAGGCGACGGCGAGGCCAGCCCCTTCAGGTGGTGCTGGACCAGCCTCCGCCGCGCCTATCCCTACGAATCACTTGGCCATCTCCGCCAGGGCGAGGATATTCCCCTCGCTATCCTTGAACCAGGCCCCTCTTGTCCCTTCAGCCTCCGCGATGCCGCGATCGTCCGTCTTGAGCCCCGGCATGTCGTATTGTTCGAACGTGATCCCTCGCTCACGGAGCTCTCGAACCGTCACTTCAACGTCCTCCACCAACCACCCGGCGACCGTATGATCCGCATCCGTTCCCGCCTCGCGCGCATAGAGGTAGAGCATCGTACCATCACCGCTCACGAAGGTGGCTCCATCGGAGGGCACGCCCACTGTTGCCTCGTCGAGCTGTAGCTTCTCCGAGTAGAATCTCTTGGCCCGCTCGATATCCACGGCGGGCAGAATTGCCATCACTGGTGCATCCTTAAGCATTTCGTCCCCCTTCCTGCGTGTCACCCGAGAGTGTCCACCTCTCGACGCAGCACGTCAGGCAGCAAGCGCCTTCCCGTCGATCCAGTACAGCGCTTCTCCAATTGCAGTCCTATCACGACGCCTTCACGCCTCTAGTCGGACATCGTTTCTGCTCAAAGGATACCAGGTCCCCGTTTACCCAACGTTTGTACACCGTTTGAGGTAGACTCACTCCGCATCAAGTGTGCCTGGCGCTTGCGCCTCCGACCGAAGCCGTAGTACCCTGGAGAAGCCGCCTG
>CAZIWL010000023.1:17786-20777 GCA_964542755.1 uncultured Anaerolineales bacterium | reverse complement strand
GCTCTCCCCCGGTCACGGCCCCAGGGCAATCAACCCCGGGATTCGAAGCTGGAGGGGATTCGGGAGGGGAAGCTGCCGGAGCAGCACGTCTTCTGCCGCGGGCCAGAGCAGGTTGGTGGTCTCGCCGATCCAAATTGCACTCAGCGGCGTGCTCAGCCCGCCTAGGGGTATCGATTCAAGAACCGCCCTTGAGGCGGGCAGCCTCGGCACTCCGGGCTCTCGTCGCAATCAAGAGCGGGTCGCAGTCCTCCCCCCCCCAGCCACCAGTGCGTGTTCAGCCAGGGCAGCCAACCTCAAGGCCTCCGCCTCCCGCCCCTGGTGACTGCCTCCCAAGCTTAGGCCGGCGACCCTGGCCATGCCCGTCAATCGGGCAGCGTCTGTCAAGCGCCCTCTGCTCAAAGCCAGCCCTCGCTCTTGGGCCAGGGTAATTTCGCCCCCGTAGCTCAGTGAGCCCAGGATGGAACCCAGTAGGACAACAACCAGGATCAATCTACGCAACCACACCTGCTCAGCGTGCGTCCTATCACACCTCCCCGCCTCAATGCTTCGGGCAACTACGGCTGCTACGTCAATTCGTTCATACTGTGGCAGGTGAAGCGTTTCACCATCGTTCCATAGACCGTCTCGTCGTCCCTCCCCAAGAAAGGGAGACCCTCGGGCTGGGAGGAAACCCGAGGGTCTGCTTGACTGAGAGACGGATGGGGCGATGCGACGCTAGTGCGACACCCTCTCCTCCTCACGCAACGAGTCAGCGCGCTGCCGATAATCGTCGGCGTCGTTTGATGCTTGGATCCGGTCAGCCACGACTGCAGCCCTCTCGTAGTACGTGATCGCCATTTCAGTTTCGTCGGCGCGCTCGCAGTGGAGGGCCAGCCTCGCTGCCACGGCATCCAGGTCATCGGCGTAAACCGTCTCCAGGGCTCGCACAACGTGGCGGTGGAGCATCCGGCGTCGAGCCCCACTCAACGCACCGTAGACCACCTCTCTAAGCTTGTCGTGGGAGAAATCGTACGCCTCCTCGCCGTGCTCCCGAATCACTCGGTGCTGCCACAGCTCGTCCAACCCCCGGATCAGCATCTCCTCATCGCTGTTGCTAGCCTCCATAAGCACGTCGAAGGTGAACTCACGGCCGATGGTGGCGGCCAACTCCGCCAACCCGCGGGCCATAGGAGATAGCTGATCTACGCGCGTGGTCAGGGCATCCTGCATCCGTGACGGAAGAGGACGAGGAACGCATATGAAGCCGCCCGCCGGGTCTGCGTGCACAGCGTCGGGTAGCCCGGCGCGGACCGTCTCGACAATGAACAACGGATTCCCCTCCGTCTCGCTGTACAGGCATTCGATCAGGCTCGGGGCGAGGTCTCGATCTGCCAGGCTCTGGGCCAGCACGGCCGTATCCCGCTTCGTCAGGGGGGAGAGCTCGATCTCCGTCACCTGCTCATCGTGCCTCAGCTGATGGATCAAGGACATCAGTGGGTGGTCGCGGCCCACTGTCTCAGGACGGTAGGTGCCGATGATCAGGAGACGACGGGCCGCCTCGTGTCTTAGCAAGTAGAGGAGCCACTCGTAGGTCCCTCGATCGCACCATTGGAGGGCATCGGCGACCAGCAGGAGGGGCTGACGGTCAGCCAGCACCGCTCGTACCAGGGCCTCGTAAAAACGATTCCGCTCCCAGGGATCGGCCAACGGCCCCGCGGGGTCAACATCCGACTCCCCCGCCGCGAATTCGGGAACGATCCGCGCGACTTCCGAGCGCCAAACCGGGGCCAGCTGCGGCTGAGGCAGCGCACGGAGCCAGCCAGCCACCAGTCCGTAGGCTAGATCGCCCTGAGCATCGTAGCATCGGGCCATCCCTGTCTGAATGCCTTTCCGCCGGGCCCAGCGGAGAGCCTCCCAGGCCAACCTCGTCTTTCCAATCCCCGCCTCCCCGGATATGAGCGCGAGCCGGGGCGTCCCTCGGGCCGCCTCCCGCCACGCTCCCCGGAGCGCCGCCCAGGCCTCGTCCCGGTTGACCAGAAGGTGTGATTCTTTCGCTCGACGCGGCGGTGCCTCCGACGTGTGTGGAACCTCCTCGGCCGCCAGGAGTCGCTCATAGACCTCCGTGGTGACCCCGCTGGGCTCCACCCCGAGCTCGTCCTCCAGCACGGTCGCACACCGGTGATACGTCCGCAGCGCCCCAGCGCGATCCCCCGCCAACGCCTGGAGTTCCATGAGGCGCGGGTAGGAGACTTCGCGCAGCGGATCGTGCCTGACCAGCCGCTCCGCCACCTGGATCGCATCCCGGTACTCCCGCATGGCCTCCAACAAGTCCACGAGGCGCACCAAGGCTCCCTGGTATGCCTGCCGCAGCCGCTGCCGGTCCGTCTCAATCCAATCGTCGTAGCAACTCGGAAGCAGGTCCCCCGAGTAGAGTTCGACAGCCCTTTCCAGGGCCGCCCTCTCCAGGGCCGCCCGCTCCTTCGTCCCATCCCCCCTGGATGCCGCCACGACCTCGGCCTCTCGAAGCGCCCGCTCAAATTGGGCCACATCCAACGTGAAGGAAGCGTCCTCTACCCAGCGAAGGATCTTACGGTCCACCTCGAGGAAGCGGTCCACGTCGGGAAGACGGTGTCGCAAGCGGAAGAGCAAGTTACGAAGGTTGGTCAGGGCCTGACTCTCTTCCGAGTCCGGCCAGAAGAGATACGCGATCCGCCGACGCGACTGGGGCGCGCCCCGATGAAGGAGGAGATAGGCCAGGAGGGACTGAAGCCGGGGGGTGTCGATCTCCCCCACGGACTCCCCGCCGTACGTGAGCCGGAAGTCTCCCAGCAGTTGCACCTTGAGGCTCGGCTGTTCCGTGTGCTCGCCCATAGATAATCAGCTCGCTGACAGGCCTCTCACGTCGTCAACCAGGCACCCACCCGGTGGACTCCGAAAGCCGCTCCACTTGAGGGCTGCTCCCTTCGGCGATTCGGGATGGCGGGATTGAGAGAAGAGATCGCCGCCGCCCAG
>CAZIWL010000023.1:0-17686 GCA_964542755.1 uncultured Anaerolineales bacterium | reverse complement strand
ACACTGGCTCTAAGCGCCTTGACGTTGTCCAGGACAGGCGCCTCATCGTTGTAGATGCTGGAACCGGAGACCAACATCCTGGCACCAGCCTCGACCACGAGGGGCGCCGTGGTGATGTCGATCCCTCCGTCCACGCCAATCGGCACATCCAGGCCTCGCTCCGAGAGCATCAGCTTGAGGCGTTGGATCTTATCAAGCTGGCCGTGGAGGAACGCCTGCCCTCCCCAACCCGGATTGACGGTCATAATCTGGACCAGATCGACCATGTGCAGCACCTCCTCCAACACGTCCAGCGGCGTGCCTGGATTGATGCTGACGCCGACCTCGACACCGAGCTCTCCGATGGACTGGAGCAGGCGATGGAGGTGTGGGGTCGCCTCCTGATGCACGATCAGCCGATCGGCCCCAGCCTGGGCAAAGGCCTCGATCTGGCTTCCCGGGTCCGCGATCATGAGATGGACGTCAAGCGGCAGCTCGACCTGGGACCGAAGTGCCCTGACAATCCCCGGGCCGAACGTGATGTTAGGCACGAACTGCCCGTCCATCACGTCAATCTGGATGGCGTCGACGCCGGCCCGTTCTGCCTGTTGAGCCTGCTCTCCCAGGGCTGCAAAATCCGCGGAAAGGACAGAAGCCTCAATCGAAATCATAGCCCACTCCTCACGTTAGAATGCTTGTCTGCTGGATCAGGAATCCGGCCCAAGCTCCGACTGTTGGGCCAGGTTTCCGGCGGGGACCGCCCGCCCGCCGGCTCTGCGACGGCCGACCAAGCAACCGTCTACTCGGGCATCACGCCTCAATCGGCCCGTGATGGGTTCTCCCGATGCTGAATGCCATCGGCGGTGCCAACGATGACGTCCGACGCGAGTCCGAGGAACAGCCCGTGCTCCACCACACCAGCCCGCTCCTTGAGTCGGGCCGCCAGATCCCTCGGATCGGAGAGAGCACCGAAGTCGCAGTCGAGGATCAGATTCCCCTGATCCGTTTCGAAGGGCGAGCCGTCCTCGGCCCGCCGCAGCGTGACCCGCGCACCGAGGGACTTCAAGAATCTCTCCTGCGACCGCCACCCGAAGGGCGCGACCTCTACCGGCAGGGGCCATTGGATGCCAAGGGTGGGAGAGAGCTTCGTCTCGTCGACCACGATGATCTCCCGGCGCGAGGCCTGGGCGACAATCTTCTCCCTCAGCAGGGCCCCCCCTCCCCCCTTGATCAGGTTGAGGTCTTGGTCCACTTCATCAGCGCCGTCGATGGTCAGGTCGATGGTAGGATGCTCGTTCAGAGTGGTCAGCCGTATGCCCAGCGCTCGAGCGTCCCGCTCCACCTGGGACGAGGTTGGGATCCCAAGTATGTTCTCGAGCTCGCCATGCTTGAGGAGGCTCGCGAGCCGCCTCAGGGCAAAAATCGTCGTACTCCCGTGACCAAGGCCCAGGACCATCCCGGATCGCACGAAGCCAACCGCGTGCTCCCCCGCCTTCCTCTTCAATTCTGCAGTGTCCATCCTCGCTCCTCATGCGCGTGCTCACCCACAGACCTCAGAACTCCGGTACGATCGTCTTGTGCTCCGACAGCGCCCCACGGCCCCGCTGACGTGCTGGGGGCCCGGCTTTCGTCTGGACCCTCATCTTACCCTCCTAACCCGCCCGCTGTCAATCCAGCGTGACCCTCTACCCCGATTCTCCCTCGATCAGCCCCCGTGCCACGTTGGGCAGCATGTCGGGCTCGTCCACGATCCACCGCTCCTCCAGCAGGTCCTGGGCGTGGATCTTCTTACGCGTGAACGGCGTCGTCACCGCAATGCACAGCAGCCCCGCAGCCAGCGCCGCCTCCACGCCCGAGGGCGAATCCTCGAAAGCCAGCGACTCCTCCACTCCCGCATCCAATTCCCTACAGACGAGAGTGTAGATCTCTGGATCGGGCTTCCCCCGCTCGACGTCGTCAACCGTTGCCACGAAATCGAAGGCTTCCGAGACATCCAAGGCCTCCAAAACCTGGGCCGCCCGCTCTCGGCCGGACATCGTGGCGAGCGCCGTGCTGCAGCCCGTCTCCCGGGCGACCTCCAGCAGCTCGATGGCGTGGGGCCAGCGATTCTCCCGGATGACGTCCGGATCCGATATCATCTCGTCGTAGTAGGCCAGGCGAACCTGCACGTACGCCTGCCAGACCGTGTCCACCCCAAGCTCGTCCATCCGCGCGCCGGCCTTCTCCTTCAATTCGAAACGCTCCACCAGGGCCGATGCCACCTCGCGGCGCGGCAGGCCCACCACGTCTTTGTACGCCTCCAGGACCTGCTCCTCGCTGATGGTATGCGGGCAGAGTTCCATCGCAGCACGCGCATAGGACAGCGCCTTCAGCTTCTCAGTCTGCACCAGGGTGCCGTCCAGGTCGAAGATGGTCGTCCGAATCCTCCGATTCTCCCCACTCACCCGCCCGCCTCGGCCAACCGGTCCAACCCACCGATGACGTCATCACCGAGGTGGAACCGGATGACGCGCCGACCGGCATCCTCCATGGCCTCGCGGTCGCCCAACGCCTGGGCGCTTTCGAGCACACCAAAGCTGATCCCGGAGTCCGTGCCTCCAGCTTCATCCGGGATATCGGCGTCCCTTGCCGTATCCGCGGTGAACTGGACGAATAGCCCCTCGCCGGCGTCACCCTTGTACAGCTGCCCGATAGAATGGAGGAAGCTGGGGCCGTAGCCCACCGTCGTGGCCAGCCCGTACCGGCTCCGCAACTGGGTTCGAAGCGCCAGAAGGGCGGCATCGGTCCGTATTGTGGGCTGTACGTAGGCCTGCAGCGCGATGTAGGGTTGGTTCGAGCCAGGCGCGGGGCTTCCCGTCGCGGGCGTCCCTTCCAAGAACGCGTGCAGTGCCTCGGGCGTGACGGGAGACGCCTCGCCCTCGGGAAGCTCTCCCTCTTTCTGGTATTGCTCCACCATCCGGCGCGCCCGGACCTTCGAAGCCTCGACGTTGGGCTGATTGAACGGGTGAATGCCCATCCGATGTCCGGCCACAGCCACCGCCATCTCCCAGAGGAACATCTGCTCCCCCAGCGAATACGTATCCGTCAAGTTCAGTCTAATGACAGGATGGCCGGCCCCTTCCAGCTCCTTGAGCGCCTCGTCGTGGCTCTCGTCCCCCTCAAGACGGAGATGAACGAACACTCGGTCCGCTTCGTAGACCTCCGGTGGGCCCAACGGTTCGCCCACAACCGGCAGGATGCCGGTCCCCGACTTGCCCAGGCTCTCGGCGATGAGCTGCTCTACCCAATCCCCGAAGCTCACGATTCCCGAGGATATGGCGAAGGTGGCCTTGTCCCTCCCGCTCTCCACTAGCTGACCCAGCGCCGCCCCCAAACGAGCGCCCGGGTTGTTTCCCGTGACGACGCAGGATTCGCAGCCAGACGCCATCGCCAGCGCGCTGTCGAGCAACCGCTCCAGATCAACGCCGATCAGTGCCGCGGGAACCAGCCCGAAGAAGGAAAGGGCCGAGTAGCGGCCACCGATGTTCGGATCGTTGAGGAAAGCGTCGCGGAAGCTGAATCGCCTGGCCATCTGCTCCAGCTGACTCCCTGGATCGGTCACGGCGACGAAGTGCTCCCCCACCGTGCCCTCGTCCGCCACCGATAGGACTTCGTTGTAGAAGAATTTGAAGAACGAAAGGGTCTCGGTCGTGGTGCCTGACTTGCTGGCGACGATGAAGAGAGTCTTGGTCATATCGAGGCGCTCCAGGTGCGACAGCACAGCCCCAGGGTCCGTGCTGTCCAGCACCCGCAGATCGAGGTATCCCGGCTCTACGCCGAAGGATTTCCCGAACACCTCCGCAGCTCTGCTCGATCCGCCCATGCCCAGTAGAAGGACGTCGGTGTACCCCTCCCTCCGCACCGAATCGGCCAACTCTTCCAGCCGCGGAATGCTCTCCTTCATCACCCTGGCGATGTGCAGCCAACCTAGCCGGTTTGTGATCTCCTCCGAGTCCGAGGACCAGACAGTATGGTCGTGCTGCCAGATCCGGTCAGTGACGTCGTCCTGGGCCACCTCCGCCAGCGCCTCGGACACCACCTCTTGGTGCTCGCCGAGGCGCATCTCCAGGCGCTCCCACCCGGCCGACACGCGCTCGACTTTCTCCTCAATGCTCGCCATGAGATCTTCGAAGGGCGTGGCGAACTTCTCAACACCCTCATCCAATAACTCGTCGGTAACCTCGTCCAGGTCGATGCCCAGGTTCGCCAACCGCTCGAGCCTGGCTCTCTCTGTCACGAGCTGAGACTCCACCGTCAAGGCGACCGTACCGTGATCCCGGAAGGCGGTAAGGGTCGAGGGAGGAAGCGTGTTGACGGTATGGGGACCGATCAGGTTATCGGGGTACATCGTATCGGAGTAGGCTGGTTCCTTTGTGCTGGTGCTCGCCCACAGCACACGCTGGACGCGGGCTCCCCTCTCCTCAAGCCGCCCCCACCTTTCCGTATCGAACGTGGCCTTGAACCGCTGATACGCCATCTTCGCGTTGGCTATCCCGATGGTGCCCTTGAGCTCCTCACCGCCGGGGGCATCGACCTCGTCGAGCATCCCGTCGACCTTGACGTCCACCCGGCTCACAAAGAAAGACGCCACAGACGCCAGGGCCGATACATCACCGCCGCGGTCGTGCAGGCTCTCCAAGCCGGACACGTAGGCCTCCGCTACGCCGTCGTACTGGTCGAGGGAGAACATGAGTGTGGCGTTGACATTGATGCCATCCCCGATCAGGGTCTCCATGGCGGGGTAGCCCTCCTCGGTCGCGGGAACCTTGATCATCACATTCGGGCGGTCGACGGCCTCGAACAATCGACGCGCCTCCTCGATCGTCCCCTCCGTGTCGTGGGCCAGGTTTGGGCTGACCTCCAGGCTCACGTAGCCGTCGTCGCCTCCCGTCTCCTCGTAGACAGGTCGCAGGACGTCGGCCGCCGCCTGCACGTCCTCGACAGCCAGGGCCTCGTAGATCTCCGCGGGCGATTTTCCCTCTTCGCTGAGCGCAAGGAGCGCCTCGTCATAGTCATTGCTCCCAGCGATGGCCTTCTCGAAAATGGATGGATTGGACGTCACCCCCCGGAGTCCATCGTCGACGAGCTCTTTCAGGTCACCAGATTCAATAAACGAACGTCGCACGTAATCCAGCCATATCGCCTGGCCCAGCTCAGCCAGTTCGTGCAGCTTTGTCATCGTGTCATCTCCTTTCCCTGTGCCAACTTCCCGCCACGCTCTTCATACGACCTTACCCGAAGGGCCGGAAGTTCCATCAATGATCCACCCTCAGAGGGTCAATCGACCCCTCGCGCCTCCAGACTACCACGCCTCCAGCCTGACCCCCAACCCCTCCGCCATCCGAGTGACAAAGGCGAAATACGCCGTGATCTGCGCGATGTCGAGGATGGCCCGGTCGTCGAAACCGGCCTCACGCAACACCTCCACATCTTCCTCGCGAACTGCTGAGGGACTCTTGGTAAGCTTGGACACGTAGCGCAGCATCATCCGATCCTCAGGCCGAAGGTCCGCACCCGTGAAATCGTCCTTCAGCTGCGCCAGCAATTCATCATCGTCGAGCAACCGGCGGAGAGACTCTCCGTGGTGCGTCATTCAGTAGACACACTCATTCAGCGCCGCGACCACCACGCCGATCATCTCCCGTTGGTACCGCTTCAAGGGCGAAGGCCCGAACATCAGCGTCCGATAGAGGGCCCGATGGTCCAGCATCGAGCGCGGACTGAGGCTGTGGACTTTCATAATGTTGGCCGCGCGACCCGTCATCGAGTCCGCGCAGACCTCATAGGCACGCCGCATCTCGGCGTCAGCTTCGCTCTCGTCGACGGTCTCGATCCAGGCAGCTTCCGACACCAACCCACCTCCTCGCAACATCGATATCAAGAACCGAGGTCCATTCCGCGCCCTCCGCACACAGCGCCCACTTCGGCCCACACCCGCCGGCGCCCCCTGGCTGCCTAGCCCGCCAATCCCATCCTCCGCAACGCGAGCCAGTACCTTCGCCGATCGGGCCACTCGAAGTCCAGGTCCATCCGGCGATACACCTCCGGCGGGATCCCGATGTCGGCCAGGTAGAGCTCGCCCGCGAAGGCGCACAGCCCCGTCTTGGGCAGAGCGAGTGTGAGCGTCCGTGCCGCGCTCACAACCACACCGGGCCCCTCTCCGGTGGTGGCGTCGAGGCCCGAGGGGAGGTCCAGGGACAGTGCCAGCCTAGACTCCTCATTGCAGAGATCAATCAGTTCCCTTACGCGCCCTCGCGGGGCGCCGTGCAGGCTGTAGCCAACCAACGCATCGACTGTCACATCTGCTCTTCGAATCGCTTGTCGCGCACCCTCGGCCTTCACCGGCTCCACGCCCGCGGCCCTGAGGGTGCGCGCTTGATGCGCCGCCGGCCCGCGCAGGTCCTCCGGCCGCTTGCTCAAGATGACAGAGACCCTGAGGCCGTGGTTTTGAAGGTGGCGCGAGCAGCACAGCCCGCCACCGCCGTTCCCACCCGAACCCGCCAGGACCGCCACCTCCCGGCCCGAGTCACCCAGCATCTCCATTGCGTGCCCGGCCAGGCTGCGGCCCGCATTCTCCATCATCTGAAGCACGCCGAGTCCAAACTCCTCAACGGCGATGCGGTCGACCTCGCGCATCTGTTCGGCGGTAACGGACGGAACGTATCGACCGTCGACCGTCTCGAAAGCCCTTGGTCCTTCCTCCACGCCCCGCGCTCCTCTAGCCCCTCAATCCAGCGTCGCGAACAGGTTGTTCAGCGCCTCGGCCAGCGTCGGGTGAGCCAGAACACCGTCACGCAGCGCGGTGTAAGGCAGTTCGCCCATCATCGCGACCAGCAGCACGGAGGCGACTTCGCCGCCCTCGAGACCCAGGATCGCAGCGCCCAGGATCTGTTCGGTCTCGGCGTCGACCACGGCCTTCATGACTCCGCGTGCCTGATCGACCTCCAGGGCCCGGGCGACGTGGGTCATCGGCATCTTCGCCACCCGGACGTCGTACCCCTGCTTGCGAGCCATCGTCTCTGTCAGTCCTGCGCGTCCCAGCTGCGGATCGATGAATACTGTGTACGTGAGGATCCGGTCCTCCGTGGTGGCATCTCCGCCATCAAGGAGGTTAGCGCGGATGATCCGGAAGTCGTCGTAGGCAACATGTGTGAACGCCAATCGACCTCTCACATCCCCCAGAGCATAGACACCCGGTACATTCGTCTCCAAGCGCTCGTTCGCTTTCACGTACCCGTAGCGCGTGGTTTCGATGCCGGCAGCGTCCAGGTTGAGAGCTTCCGTGTTGGGCGTACGCCCGACGGCCAACAGCAAGTGTGAGCCTCCCAGCGCGCGCTCTCCATCCGGTGTCGAGACCTGCAGCGAGATCGTGCCCCCGCCGTCCTGGTCCACCCGTGTCGCATCGGTGTCGAGCAAGATCTCGACACCGTCCTCCTGCAGGATCTCCATCACCTCCGCGGCGATGTCCGGATCCTCGTGGGTGAGTATCTGCCCGCTCCGCTGTACGATGGTCACCTCGCTTCCGAAGCGCCGGAACATCTGCGCAAACTCCACGCCGACGTATCCTCCTCCCAGTACCAGCAAGTGCTCAGGTACCTCACCCAACTCCATGATCGTGGTCGAGTTCAGCGCCCCCACGCCGTCGAGGCCCGGCAGCTCCGGCGCACGGGGGCGCTGTCCCGTGTTGATGAACACTTTGTCAGCGGTCAGCTGGAGTTTTTCGCCGTCCCCCGTCTGCACCTGAACGGACTTTGGGCCAGTGAAGCATCCCTCACCCATGTAAAGGTCGACGCCCTCCGTACCCTCCAGCCGCTTCCGTCCCGACACGCGGAAGCTCTCCACGATCTCCCGCTTGCGCTCACGGACCCTGACCAGGTCCACACTGACCTCGCCGGTCTGCACGCCGTAGTCCCCAGCGCGACGCGCCGCATGTGCGACCCCGGCGCTGGCAATCATCGTCTTGCTGGGCGTACAACCCTCGTTGATGCACGTACCACCCACGTGCTTCCGCTCGATAATCGCCACCCGCCAGCCAGCTCCAGCCAGGCTCCTGGCCAGAGGGTTGTTCGCCTGCCCCGCACCAATCAAGATTGCATCGTACGTCCTTAGTGTCGCCAAGTTCCCCCTCCTTTCCTCGTCTTTCCGCACCTCTTCCGCTCGATCCAGCGCCCATCACGCATCCCGGACCAGGAAGGAATGGTCGTATCCTCCGCAGCCCCGGCACGGTGCGTGTAGCCCTGCACGTCCAGCCGCGCACAGCGTGCGCAGGTTCACACGAGTAAGGCCTACGCCTCAGTATATCACATCTCTGCCGGACCCAACTACGGGCTGCGTTAGAAGTCCATACGGTCTTCGTTTGAGAACCGTTTGGCCGACGGAGGCGACTGGCTCCGCTGTCTGCTCGAAGAGTCCGGCATCCATGCGGCACGCCCATCAGCCCTCCGGGGCTGCATCACGATGCCTTATAGCCAAAGCCCGATTCAGTCGCCCGATGAGATCTCACCGATCACTGGAACTCCAGGCCATAGGAAGCGACGCCGAGGAGCGCGATCTCCGGGTTGAGAATCACGTGCACCGGCATCCGTTCCATGAGATCCGTGTGCCGACCCTTGGCGTGGAACGCTTGGAGAAAACTCTCCGACTCAAGGGCCGGAAGGATTCGGGGTGGAATCCCTCCACCCAGGTAGACGCCGCCGGTGGCCATCACCTTCAGTGCCAGGTTCCCGGCCTCGGCACCGAGGATGGAGACGAACGCGTCGAGGGTCATCTCACACAACTCACAAGATCGCTCCTCGTCCAGCGCACCCTTGACGATCACGGGCGTCGGATCGTCGGCCTCGGCCAACTCTTTCGCAAGCCATGCCGGTTCGTCGGCGTATGCCCCACCCCGGAAGAAGGCGTAGATGTTCGGGATGCCGATACCGGAGCAGATGTGTTCGTAGCTGACGTGCTCAAACCGGGGCCAGAGGTAGCGCAGGAGCTGCATCTGCCGCGGCGACAGGGGACCGAAATCCGTGTGCCCGCCCTCGGATGCGTGCGGTCGGTACCGGTTGTCGTCCTGGTCCCAGGTGAGAAAACCCTCCCCCAGGCCGGTGCCCGGGGCTACGACCGCTATCGCGCCCTGGGGGTCCCGTCGCCCGTCCTTCAGCGTGTGGCACTCGTCGGGTTCCAAAAGGGGGACTCCGTTCGCCGTCGATGCCAGGTCGTTGAGCAAGACTACCGGGGATAGACCCAGCTCCCCCTCCAAGTCCGACGCGTCGATCAGCCAAGGCAAGTTCGTTACCTCGACGCGGTTCTCGATCACCGGTCCCGCCACCCCAAACACGGCGCGGTCAACCGCTTCGTCGACCTCCTCTAAGAAAGCCAGCACGATAGCACCCAAGCCCCCATAGCCCTTGCTGGGAAACGTCTTTCGAGCCAGGGGATCCCTGGGACCTCGCTCCTCAGAGAAGAGAGCCAGCGTCGTCTTCGTTCCTCCAATGTCACCAGCCAGCAACATAGTCACCTCCTCGTTGTAGACCTACTGAGCCACCCTCCTGAGCGACGGACAGCTAATCACCTCCACCGACCGCGCCTTCGCCGCCGTCGACGCGCAGGATGGACCCAGTAGCGAAATCGTTTTGCGCCAGAAAGACGCAAGCATGGGCGACATTGACCGGAGACCCCAATCGTCCCAGAGGCAACGCCTCCGCGAGCCGCTCCTCGGCGGCTTCCGTGCTCCCCGGCGGGAGCAGCACCGGCCCGGGCACCACGCAGTTCACCCGAATGCCGTGCTCCGCCAGCGCCAGGGCCGCGATTCTCGTCAGCATCACCAGCCCGGCCTTCGACACACTATGGTGCGGATAAGAGGCCCATCCATTGAGCCCACTGTTATCGGCGATGTTGATCATCACCCCGCCGTCCCCCTCCTCGATCATCAGCCGGGCGGCCCCCTGGGTTAGCATGAAGGGCCCCGTCAGGTTCACGTTCAGCACACGCTGCCACGCCTCGTAGTCAATATCGAGGAACGCCCCTCGTTCGAAGAGGGCTGCGCTGTTCACCAGCACATCGATCCGCCCATAGGACCCCCGCACCTCCGCCAGCATGCGCGAGACGTGATCCGGGTTGGACTGATCCCCGGTCGTGACGAAGGCATCGACACCCCGCTCCTTGGCCTCGGCGACGGCCGTCTGCGCCGCTTCGTCGGAGCTGGGCGAAGCGTGGTGGATCACCAGGTCGGCACCCTCATCAGCAAAGCCCAGAGCTATCGCTCGCCCCACGCGACGAGCCGAGCCCGTCACGAAGACCACTTTCCCACGGAGACTAGACATGGTTAAGCCCCCTCTCCTCCTCTGTCCTGCCGAAGCCCGCTCCTGGCGGACCTGCTCTGTCCAGTTTGGGCCTACGCAAGCCGGCGTCGTTGTCAGCACCCACGAACACCCACGCATCGGCCCCCACTACGAGTTGCCGTCGCTCAGATCCTCAGGCAGGCCCGGTGCCGTCATGCGCAGGGGATCCAGTGCTGCGTCCAGCTCCTCCGCGGAGAGGTCTGTCCGCCGCTCCGCCACCTCGCGCACGGTCCGTCCTGTACGGTGGGCCTCCTTGGCGATCTCAGCGGCCGCGTCGTAGCCCAGACGTGGGGCCAGGGCCGTCGCCATCGCCAGACTCCGTTCCACGCCCTCTCGACAACGCTCTGCATTCACCTCGATGCCCGTCACGCAGCGCTCCGTAAACCCGCGCACGGCCCGGCCCAACCACGTGATCGAACGGAGCAAGTCATAGGCCAGGAGCGGCATCATAAGGTTCAGCTCGAAGTAGCCACCCAGGCCTCCCAGCGTGATGGCTGCATCGTGGCCCATCACCTGCGCCGCCACCAGGATCAGCGCCTCGGCCATCACCGGGTTAATCTTGCCCGGCATGATCGAGGAGCCGGGCTGGACCGCAGGCAGCGTCAACTCACCGAGGCCGTTTCTGGGCCCAGAACTCAGCCAGCGGGTGTCGTTCGCGATCTTCGTCAGGCTCACAGCGATCGTCTTCAGCTCACCCGAGGCCTCGACGATCCCGTCCCGGGCAGCGTTGGCCTCCACGTGGTTCTCGGCCTCCATGAACTCAGTGTCAAGTGCATCGTTGATCGCTTCGATCGCCCGCTCCGGGAATGCCACCGGCCGGTTCAGGCCCGTACCAACCGCCGTGCCTCCCAGGGGCACCTCACGAAGCGCCGCCATCGCCCTCCGCGCCCGTACCGCCCCCTTGCGCGCCTGGGCTGCGTACCCGCCGAACACCTGCCCCATCCGGATCGGCGTCGCGTCCTGCAGGTGCGTCCGTCCTGCCTTGACGACGGAGTGGAACGCCTCCGATTTCTCACCCAAGGCTCGGTGGAGATCCTCAAGCGCCGGGATCAGCGTCTCGCGAAGCGCAAGCGTTGCCGCCACGTGGATCGACGTGGGAACGACGTCATTGCTCGACTGGCTCATGTTGACGTGATCATTGGGATGGACGGTTCCGGAAGTCGACGCATCTGGCTCGCCACCCTTTCGGTCACCACCGTCGATAGACGACCCGGCGATGCGCTGATTGGCTCGAGCAGCCAGCACTTCGTTCGCGTTCATATTCGTCGAGGTTCCCGAGCCGGTCTGGAAGATGTCGACGGGGAACTGTTCGTCCCAGCACCCCGCAATCACTTCGTCACAGGCCGCAATGATCGCCTCACCCAATGCCGGGTCCAGAACACCCAGCGCCACGTTGGCACGCGCGCAGGCCCGCTTCACGTGGCCCAGAGCGTGGATGAAACAGCGCCCAAAGCGAAGCTCGGAGATGGCGAAGTTCTCCACCGCCCGCTGCGTGTGGGCTCCCCAGAGGGCGCCATCCGGTATCTTCACCTCTCCCATGGAGTCCCGGTCGATGCGCATGTCTCTCCTCAGTGCTCGGTTGGTCCCAGCGCGCTAGGCGGCGCGCACTGCTTGGGACACGACTCATAAGACGTGATCCGTAAGACGCAATCCGTAAGACGTGATCCGTGAGACGTGATCCGTGAGACGTGATCCGTAGGACGTGATCCGTAAGACGTGATCCGTAGGACGTGATCCGTAGGACGTGATCCGTAAGACGTGATCCGTAAGACGTGATCGGGAAGAGGCTCGCCCCGAGCTCCTCCACGCGTGGGCACAACTATGCCACTTGTTCTCGTCAGTGGACTCAGCCAAGGTGCCGGAGGAAGACCAGCAGGAAATCCTCGTCCTGTCCCGTCATCTCTTCCAGCGACACCTGCTCCCCATCCGGCGTCTCCAACGTGAAGTCCAGTGCTCTGGCACCGACTCCGAACATAACTTACTCCTGACGCCGCCGCGTGATGCGCGCCCGGGTCTTGGCAATGCCCTTGGTGGGTGGGACGCCCTTCGGACAGATTTCCACGCAGTTCCATGCGAAGTCACAAGCCTCCACCCCGTGTTCTCCGTCGACCAGATCCAGCCGCACCTCGCCGGCCCCGTCCCGGATGTCCGCCAGGAAACGGTAGTGCTGTGCCAGGGCTGCCGGGCCGAGGTATTCGGGATCCTCCGCCTCCACGGGACAGACGCTGTGGCAGCAGGCACATAGAATACAGTTGGTGTACGGTTCTGCTTCGGCCCAAGCATCCGGCTCCACCAGACGCTCACCTTCGGGGTCCGGATCCGCCGCCTGGAGCCAGGGCTCGACCGCCTCAAGCTTCTCGAAGAAGGGGTCCATCTCCACGACCAGATCCTTGACCACCTCCAGGTTCCGCAAGGGCTCCACGACAATCACGTCGGGCTCATCGGGATGCGTTTCGATGCGCTCCCGTTCCGCCCCTTCGTAGACCTGCCGGGGCGACCCAAGCAGTGCGTGCACCTGCGTCCGGCAAGCCAGTTCCTCCCGCCCATTGATCAGCATTGCGCAGGATCCGCAAACGGCCCCACGACACGCGTACCGGAAGGACAGACTCCCATCCTGCTCAGCTTGAATACGCAGCAGGGCCTCCAGAACCGTCATGCCCTCCGGAACGTCGAGCGCGTAGCGGCGGTAAGTCGGTGCCTCATCCTGCGCCGGATCAAAGCGGAAGATGCTGAATTCGTACGACTTGGTCTCCAAGGTCTACCTCCGTTCCGGCGTCAGTCAACCTCACGCCGTTTGTGCAACTCGTGCACCAAGTTGGCCAGGAGAGGGCGCGGGACGAACCGGTGGAAGAAGACGACCAGCCAGTCCTGCAAACTGGGGAGCGCCAACCGTCGGCCTCGCTCCACAGCCCGAAACCCGGCGCGGGCCACCCTCTCTGGCGCCATCTCCCGCAGCAGATAGCGCAGCCAGATTTCACGCTGCTTCGCCCGTTTCTTGAACTGGGACTTCGTAGGCCCGGGGCATAGCACGGTGACACCGACGCCAGAACCCTCCAGTTCACTGGCCAAAGCTTCGGTGAAGCTCAGGACATAGGCCTTCGTCGCGTAATAGACGCTCATCAGCGGGCCGGGCATATACGCCGCCGTCGAGGCAACGTTGAGGATCCAGCCGCTCCCCCGCTCCAGCATCCCACCCAGGAAGAGCTTGGTCAAGTGGGTGAGGGCCACCATATTAACCCGCATCATCCTCAGTTCGGTTTCCATGTCCGTCTCCGCGAAGGCCCCGCGCAAGCCGAAGCCTGCGTTGTTGACGAGGACGTCCACGCTCAAGGAATTTGCGCCGACCTCTTCGAATAGGGCCTCGGGCGTGTCTGGGTCCGAAAGATCTCGCGCGATAGGATGGACCGAGATCCCAAAGGATTCCTCGAACTCTGCGGCGACCTCCTCCAGATCCTCCAGCTGCCGCGCGTTGATCACCAGGTCATACCCATCCTGGGCGAAGAGCTTGCTCAACTCGTAGCCGATGCCCCGAGTTGCCCCAGTTACCAGAGCCGTCTTCCTCTGAGATGACCTCACGGGGACCTTAGTAGTCTCTCTTTGCGGGCGGATACGCGGTGATCACCACGTCTTTGTAGATCACTTCCGGCTGCCCGTCCGTCTCATACGTCGCCACGCTGTGCTTCAACCACTGCTCGTCATTGCGTCCCAGGTGATCGGTCCGCCAGTGAGAGCCCCGGCATTCTGTCCGTTTCAGCGCCGTCAACGCCGTCACTTCCGCCAGCTCCAGCATGCCGCCCAGCTCGAGGGTGTCTACCAGATCGCAATTGAACCCCCGCCCCGTATGATCGAGGCCTACGCCTCGGTACCGTTCCTTCAGCTCACCAATGAGTTCAACGGCCCGACGGAGGCCGGCCTCCTCACGGAAGACCCCCACGTGCTCCGTCATCGTCTCCTGCATGGTCCGCCGCAGCATGATTTGCCGCTCGCCCTCCCCCCGGCGCTTCAGGGCCTTGATCTCACTACGCTGCGCCTCCAACGCCTCCCCGAGCGCTCCATCGGCTTCGGCTCCGCCGGTGATCCTGTCGGCGCTTCCGCCCGCCACGCCGAGCCGGTCGCACGCTTTGTCCCCGGCTCGCTTCCCGAAGACGATCGTCTCCAGCAGCGAGTTCCCCCCTAACCGATTGGCACCGTGGACGCTGATGCAGGAGCATTCGCCAACGACGAAGAGTCCGTCGATCCTCGTCTCGCCGTTCTCGTCGCAGGCCAGGCCGCCCATCGAATAATGCTGACCCGGCTGGACCGGAATGGGCGTCTCGATTGGATCGACCCCGGCGAAGTCCATGGCAATCTGGCGGATGCCCGGCAGCCGGGTCTTGATCACGTCCTCTCCGAGGTGGCGCACATCGAGTTGGACGTAGCCGGCGTCAAGGCCCCGCCCCTCATCCACCTCGGTCTGAATCGCCCGCGCCACGATATCACGCGGCGCGAGTTCCATCGCCTCGGCCGCATACCGCTCCATGAAGCGCTGACCCTCGGCATTTAGCAGGTAGCCGCCCTCGCCCCGCACCCCTTCGGTGATCAGGATGTTCGTCCCGTAGAGCGTCGTGGGGTGGAACTGGACGAAGGCCATGTCCTGCAGGGGCACGCCAGCCCGGTAGATCGCCGCCGTGGCGCTGCCGACGTTGATGTAGGAGTTGGTCGACTTGGCGTAGATCCGGCCGTGCCCGCCGCCACCCACAATCACGGCGCCCGCCCGGAATCCCCGGAGCGCACCGCTGGGCAGGTGCATCGCGACAAGTCCACTCACCTGGCCGTCGTGCACCGCCAAACGTGTTAGCAGCCACTCGTTGTAGAAAGGGATGCCTCTCTTGAGGCACTGCTGGTACAGTGTGTGGAGCATCTGATGCCCCGTGCGGTCCGCGGCGTAACACGTGCGCGGGTAGCCGGCCCCGCCGAAGGGCCGCTGTGCAATCCGTCCGTTGGGGAAGCGGCTGAAATACGTGCCCCAATGCTCCATCTCCAGGACGCGCTCCGGCGCCTCTCGGGCCAGGATTTCCGCCCGCGGCTGGTCGGCCAGGTAGTCGGCCCCCTTGATCGTGTCGAAGGCGTGGCGCTGCCAGGTGTCGTCGTGCCCCTCGGGGTGGTTCCCCAGAGCAGCATTGACGCCGCCCTGGGCCGCACCGGAGTGCGACCGGATCGGATAAACCTTCGAAAGAACCGCGACGTCGGCCCCCCGCTGGTGGGCAGCCACGGCCGCCCGCAGCCCCGCCAATCCGCCGCCGACCACCAGGACGTCGTGGGTCGCGAAATCAGCCATGTCCCTGTTCTCCCTTGAATCCACTCCACCTACGGTCAGCCCCGCGGCTCACTCCGACCGGAGGCCGCGGATCCGATCCCTATGCTTGTTTCCGTTCAGCAACTATGGCTCTCCCGAAAAAAGGTGCTCACGGTGCCAGGCACTTGTCGAAGACCCCGTTCAAGTGCCTGGCACCTCGCCCTCGAAAACTTCTTTCAGTAGAGCCAACTATGTGACCTCAGTCTTGCCGCTGCACACGTACTTTGGGGATGAAACTTGCTGCTGTCGTTGTCCGACAGACTCACGACTCCGACCCGGAGTCGTCGCCTTTCCCTCAGATGAACTCGGTCCGACCGCTCCAGTCATCGCGAGCCAGCTCGTCCTCCACGGCCGTGACGGCATCCTCCAGCGGAAAAAGCTCGTTACTGACCCGCATCTCGTCGTCGCCAGGAAATGTCAGCGGATGCCAGAAGACGCCCTCCGCCGTCAACGTCAGCTCCGGCTCCAACTTCGCCCTGGACAACTCGAGCCCCTCCTGGGAGAATCCGTGTCTGGCCAAGGGACGGATCAAATGATCCCTGTCGGATATCCCCAGGGCGCGCCGAAAGAGACGGAGCTCCGCGAGGTGGCCTGTGTTGGCCTGAGTCTCCGTGGTGCTGATGCACAGCTGGACATCCCGCGCCAGCAACCCCTCGATGGCCGTCACGGTCTTCGCCCACGTCCCCTCTCCACGGTAAGGATCGTGATGCTCCGGTCGCGCGCCGTCAAGGCTGACCTGCACACGAAGGTTCTCGTTGGCCACCTCAGCCAGTCGCTCCAACCTCGCTCCACGCAGAAGCACGCCGTTGGTAAGCACCGTCGTTCGTGCCCGCGCTGACGCGTAGCTCAGCATCGAGTAGATGTCGTCGAGCAAGAAGGGCTCACCTCCCGTGAAAAACAGGTCCCGAAAACCGAGCGCCGTCCCTGCATCAATCAATCGCTGCATCGTCTTGAGGTCCAGAGCGCGCCGAGGCACGTCCGGTGTCGACTTCGTCACGCAGTACGTGCACCGCAGATTACAGTCAAAGTTGGTGTAGAGCCACAACTTGGATCCCAGGCAACCCCCTTCTCGGTCACTCACTTTGTCCTCCATCCTCTGCCCTCCGCACCTCCGCGTGCCCCGTGCCCACTCCGCCCTCCTCAGCTGCCCCAGGTCACTGTCGGCAGAATCGAGCGGTTCGGTCCCACGATGCCTCAGGTTCCGCTCCTCTGCTGGGCCAGTTCATGTCTCTTTGCCACGTAGTCCTGGACCGTCATGACCAGTGTAGCATGACTCCACGTGAGCGGGCTGACCGACAGAGGCTCGTTCGTATACGGGTGCACCTGCTCCGCCATGACCCCGCTTCGCAGGCTCCTGTCAGCCACCCATATCAAGATGTCCCGAGCCGGTCCCAGATCCGCCTGCGAGCTTGCCCTGGCGATGTGCCACTGGGCCAGCCACAGGGTGCAGATAAACCAGGGGTTTCCGGGTATGTTGTCCACGTCTTCGGAGACCTGATGGTAATAGTCGTCCTCGTAGCGCGCCATGCCTCCCACGTCTGTCTTCACCCAGAGCCGGCCCCTCATCCTCTCCATGGTCGCCACGATCTCCGGCGCGTCGGGCGCGAACATGCCGAAGAGCCAGAGCCCCACCAGAGAGGCATCCATCGTGACGTCATGCGCCCACGTGCCGTCGGCTTGCCGGTTGACGGTGCGGGCGAAGCAGTCCATCTTTGAGGACATCAGGCATTCCCTGACCCCCTCCTTCATCTCCTCAGCCGCGCGCCGGTACTTGGCTGCCAGCTCTGTCTCTCCAAAGGCGTCCGCAAAATTGGCGGCAGCCTGGAGCCCGCCCCAGGTTGCACCGACGGTCCACGCGTGCACGCCGCGCCGCTCCTCCCACAGATCCCAGGATGGGCGGGGAAGCCCACTCTCCTCGTACCGGTACCGGCACATCCAGTCCGCCGCGCGGGTCACCAGACCCCGGTAATGCGGCTTTACAAACTCGATGTCCCGGTAGCGGTCG
>CAZIWL010000022.1:38420-43928 GCA_964542755.1 uncultured Anaerolineales bacterium | reverse complement strand
TCCCCGCCCGACCGTGCTATAATCAAGACCGCGTTCAGGCAATCTACCACGCTTCGGCAGGAGCCGTATGGCCAGCGATCCCACCCAAACAGAGACCAGAGTCTACCCCCAGGGTCCCTACCACCGTTGGGACACGGCTACGAAGCGCATCGTCGCCGTCATTTTTCTCGTCTTCCTCGCCCTCGTCGTCTACCAGTTCCACAGCTTGCTCCGTCCACTCGTCATGGCCTTCCTCCTCGCTTTCATTCTTAACCCCGTCGTCGATTTTCTGAACAACCGCGTGGGCATCCACCGCGGCCTTGCCACCGGCATCATCTTCCTTATCCTGGCGCTTGCCATCCTGGGCGCCCTTGCGGCACCGGTCACCGCGGTCCCTAGCGTCACCCGCGCCATCTTCTCCTTACAGCTCGACGTGAAGCAGATCATCAGCGACATTGGCGCCTTCTTCGAACGCCCTGTCGAGATCGCGGGCTACCAGTTCGACCTCAGCGACGTCTACCGTGAGCTCAGTCAGTCGCTCCGCCGCCTGGTGGAGAGCATCGCCCAGGGCACGCTGGACCTGGTCCTGAGCATCGCGTCGGGCGCCTTCTGGGTCATCTTCATCCTGGTGGTTGCCTTCTATCTCGTCCGCGACGCCCACCGCCTCAGCGACCAACTCGTGAACCTGGCGCCCCCTGCCTATCACGATGACGTCCGGCGCCTGCGGACCGAGATTGCCGATGTCTGGAACGCCTTCCTTCGTGGGGAACTACTGCTGGGAACCGTGGTGGGGGTGGCGACGGCCATTTTGGGCACCGCCATCGGGCTTCCCTACGCCTGGGCCCTGGGCCTCTTCGCCGGCGTCTTCGAGCTCGTCCCCAACATCGGTCCCTACATCGCCGCCATCCCGGCGGTGCTCCTGGCGCTGATTCGTGGATCGATCTTCATCCCCCTCAGCAACTTCTGGTTCGCCGTCCTCGTGGCCGGCGTCTACCTCCTAATCCAACTGGTCGAGAACAACTTTCTGGTCCCCCGCATCATGGGACGAACCCTCAAGGTCCATCCCTTGGCCGTCATGATTGCCATCCTGGCAGGGGGACAGTTGGCCGGCATCCTGGGCATCCTCCTTGCTGCCCCGATGCTCGCCACTTTCAAAGTGCTGGGGTCCTACATCCTCAACCGGCTTTATGACCGTGATCCCTTCCCCGCCGCCGATGAACCCGTGGAGGAGGAGCAACAGCCCGCCGTTTCGAAGCCGACCATGCTCAAGAAAGCGGGGGCGGCGGCGCTGGAGCACCTCCAAAGCAAGGTGGAGCACGCGCGGGAACAAGTCCTCGAGGGCGCGTTGGGTGGCCACCGACCGGTGCCCCACGACTCAGACACCGACGAGTCGGGGGCCCATTAGCCTGCGCCGCGGGCGGCTGCCCTGATGAGTTCGGTAGGAGAACCCACCAGGCCGCTCATAACCGCAACGAGTATCAAGCTGATCAAAGGAGAGCACTGTGGAAGAACCCACCGTCAAGACGTTGAGCGAGACGAAGAACTTCGAGGTCTGGCTGGCTGAAGAGCCGGACGGAGAGACAACCTATCACGTCGAGCTCGGCCTGGCCACGCTCCACCTCTTCCAGGAGGAGTGGGAAGAATTCCTGGACTTGCTGGAGACCGCCAGGGCAAACGCCCGCGAGGAGTGAACTCGTGACCCGCGAAGGCGACAACCCAGGACAACCGGACGAGGAGCCAATGCTGCAGAAGGCAGAGACCACACCGCAACTCAAGGAATGGATCGACCGCCTCGCCCCCGTCGTCTCCAGCGCGAAGGAGACCCTGCGCCACCGCAAGCCGAGCAAGGTGATGATGTGGACCGGCTGCGAGCAAGACGCGGAGGGGAACTTCCTGCTGGAGTTCTTCTGGACCGGCTACGTGATCTCCGCCGACGATTTCACCGTCCGGCGGGCGAAGGACGGGAAGGAGCCCTCCTCCTTCATCCAGAGTCTGATCTTAACCTACCTCGTGATGGGGGATGGGACGACGCCTTCCAGCCGTTGGATCGGCTTCCGGGAGCTGCCCGACGGGATGTTCTACGTGCAAGCCTTCCGTGGCTATACGGGGATCCGGCTTGTGCGCCAGCTAGAGGGCGGGCTGGACGCCTTTGAGAGGGCCTCAAAGAAGCTGGGCGGCGAATCTATCGAGGCCATCGGCGACGCTGGCTACGCTTTCACCCTCCTGCCGCGGATCCGGGTCGCCGTCGTCTACTGGCAGGGGGACGAGGAGCTGGGATCCCAGGCCCGCGTCCTCTTCGAGGACACCGCCGCCCATTACTTGCCCACCGACGGGCTGGCCATCATGGGCAGCCACCTGGTCGGCAGCCTCCTCAGGGCCGCGGGCTCCTAAGACTCTCCCGGTGCGTCGCACGTGACGCGTGCGACGCACCTCGGTCCCGGCACGCTGCTCTTGGTAGCTCGAACCCCCCATTCTGTCACGACGTTTGGAACGACCAACTCCGACATGATCCTCACGGGCCGCGAACCCGGACAACCTCCTGGTGCCAACGCCGTTGGTTGCCTATTCCTGGTCTCCCCGGGATGAAAGCAGAGCCTTAGCCAGGAAAGTCGCCCTGAGAAACGGGCTAATCTGAGACGCTCCCAGGCTGCCCGCGCGCTCATACGCTCCCGGCACATCGGCCCATCTCGCCCCGCGCCGACCTCGATGCCCACCGCCTTATAGTCGCCCCTACCCGGCTCCCCCCGCACCTTTGAACGGAGGTCGCTGCCTCTCGGCCCGCCTCTTCAGCTCCTCCAGCGCCTCCAGTGCCTTCCGCCTCTCCTCCGCATCGAGATCAAGCTCGGCGAACTCCTCCGCATCCAGCACCTTCATCTGGCCGTTGGGTGCAACCCAGAGATCCAGGGCCAGGTCCTCGGCCGCCACCTCGTCCTCCCTGATGCGTGCCGGCCGCGTGATGTTGCAATACCACCCCTTCAGTTTGCCGTCGGCATCCCGAATCTCGAAGGTATTGTACCAGCGTTCGGCGTAGAAGGTCTCCCTCCACCGGTCATCCCGCTCCAGGACCACAAACCCCAGATCCATCGGCTCCCTGTCCCACGACGTGCGCAGCACAATCCGCTCCTCCCCCCGCTCCACCACCTCGCCAGGATAGGATATCACCTCGCGCCCATCGTGATCCAACTTCCGAACGACCACTTCTGCCGGCTCGTTGTCGACCCTAAAGGTTTCCGTGGACGCCACGAGCACAAACTCCCCCTCACTCACCGTCACAAACCCCAACCCACCAGCAACCTTAACAAACCTTTAGGGTCTCCCCACCACCTCCCGACCCCAAAAGGCCTGTGCAAAGCCCCCCAAACATACGCAATTCCCCATCCAGCACGAACACCCCCAACCTGGCAGAAGTCTCCATAGATCCTCAGGAATCTTACTTCCAGCAGGAACTTACGCAATTGGCTCTCGTCCACTTCGCTCCGGTGGGCATCCACGAACCGAGTCCGCCCCCCGAACCACTCGAGGACCGCCGCGCGCTGTACACGGGTCGGCTTCGTGGACAGCACAGCTCGATAGGACGAGAATGGCCACTGTCGGAAATCGTGGACGAAGCCGTGGTGCTGAGGATTGCGGTGGATGTAGACGACGAGTTGACAGAAGTAGGCATCCGACGTCACCTCCACCCGGTGGAAAGGATGCTCAAAGAGACTGTCGATACGACGGTACATAGTGTTGAACGACTTGGCGTAGGAGGCGAAGAAACTGGCGAAGTGCTGGCTGAGCCTAGGGAGCTTGCCGCAGTGGTCATCTGCCCTGGAGCGAATCAAGAGGTCGAAGTGATTCCTCATCAGAGCAGTAGGCGAAGGTCTCAGCGATGGGTTCGATATAACGGATGGCGCGTTGGAGGAAGTAGCGATAGTTGCGTTTCCCGCGGAAGAGATTCTCGCCGTTCGTTCCGCGGTTGTAGATGTGATAGTATCGGCCTTGTTCTAGCGGCAGAGGGCTGGGCACGCTCGGCTTCCTCCAGGTTGGATCGATCGGAGATTTCGGGATAGACCCTAAAGGTTCACTTGAAGCCCTCCGCATGGAGGTCGTCTGCGCGTCTTCGGAGCCCCTCGGTCTCCGGCTATTCGCGGAAACCTTCAGGTCGACACAAGATCATGATCGCACAGAACCGGCATTACGACAAGTGCCGGCGAGATGCGGCAGATCCCCTCACCGCGTATCCAACATCGCCGCCCTGTGTTATCATGCCTGAAACGCAACCCGCACAACAGACTGGGAGGTAACCATGACCACGGACCAACTCGAAGGACGATGGGCCCTCATCCTGGGCGCATCCAGCGGCTTCGGCGCCGCAGCGGCCCGCGCCCTCGCCGAGGCAGGCATGAACATCTTCGGCGTTCATCTCGACCCCGGCTCCCGCCGGGCCCGGGCCGACGATGTCATCGCCGACATTGAGGCCAGCGGCGCCAAAGCCGTCTTCTTCAACACCAACGCCGCCTCCGAGCGGCGCCGTGCCCGCGTGCTCGACAAGATCCAAGAGACCCTGGCCGACGGGCCCGAGGAAACCATCCACTTCATGCTCCACTCCCTGGCCTTCGGCAGCCTCCTCCCCTTCATCGCCCATAATCCAGACGACGAAGTCGACGAATCCGGCATGGAGATGACCCTCAAAGTCATGGCGCACACCCTCGTCTACTGGGTTCAAGATCTCGTACACCGCAACTTGCTGGGTGATGGTAGCCGCGTCTACGCCCTCTCCAGCGGCGGCGCCGAGCGCATGGCCCCGAACTACGGCGCCGTGTCCGCGGCGAAGGCCGCACTGGAAAGCCACATGCGCCAGCTCACGCTGGAGCTGGGCCCTCACGCCATCTCCGTCAACTGCCTGCGCCCCGGTGTCACCGACACACCGGCGTTGCGGGCCATTCCGGGCCACGAGACCTACATCGAGGAGGCCCTCAAGCGCAACCCGCGCGGTCGCCTGACCACGCCCGAGCACGTGGCGAAAACCCTGGTGGCCCTGGCCGACCCGGACATCACCTGGATCAGCGGGGCAGTAATTCCCGTCGACGCCGGGGAAAGCATCGTCGGGTAGCGCTCCCACCTGGCGTCCGCCGCTCGGCAAACCATTGTGAGGCGAAAGGTCGTCACGTCATTTGACATTCCCTGGCGATCTGATAAAATACTTTTTCGCAAGCCTTCGCTTTGGCGAACCGGCCTTAACATCCTTGGAGGTGCGCAGAGTCTAACGATTCCGCTTAGCATCCAGTAGATGTCCGAGGTTCTTGAACCCGACATTGTCTGCGCGCTCATGGATAGCAGGCATGTCGGGTTCTTTGCGAAGGTCAAGTCACTCATATAGGAGCAAGTGAAGCCGATGAATAAGGAAACCCTACCACAGAACGAAGAAGCGGCCGCCCAGGTAGAAGAAGCCCCCGAAAGCGCGGAAAATCCCGGCATGGAAGACGCCATGGAGGATACCATGGAAGTTGCCATGGAAGACATCTCTATGGAAGATACCATGGAAGA
>CAZIWL010000022.1:37159-38320 GCA_964542755.1 uncultured Anaerolineales bacterium | reverse complement strand
AGATGCCGGGATGAGCATGATGGACCAGCTTGAGGAATACCTCAGCGAGGGCGAGTATGACTACCAACTCCCCAAGCGAGGTGACATCCACACTGGTATCGTCATTGAGATCGGGGACCGCGGCGCCATCGTCGACGCTGGGTTCAAAAGGGACGGCATTGTCCCAGCCAGCGATCTGGACCGGTTGGATGACGAGACCCTCGAGGCTATCGAACCGGGCGACGAGGTCTACGTGGCCGTGACCAAGCCCCAGGACGAGGAAGGCCGTCTCATCCTTTCCATCTACCAGGCTCTGGTGAGGGAGGATTGGGAGAAGGCCGAGCAGATGATGGCGGAGGGCGAGCTCTACGAGGGCACGATCTCTGGCTTCAACCGGGGTGGTCTTCTCGTGCCGTTCGGTAGGATTCGCGGCTTCATCCCGGCATCCCACACCGTGGGCATGCCCCGCGGGCTGAAGGGCGATGAGCGTCGCGAGAAGCTGGCAGAGATGGTAGGGGACGACGTAGGGCTCAAAATCATCGAGGTGGATCAGCACCGTCGCCGCCTGATTCTCTCCCAGCGTCAAGCGCGCCGCGCGTGGCAGAAAATCCAGCGCAAGCGCGTCATGGAGGAGCTCACCGAGGGCGAGAGCGTGGTCGGCACCGTCACCGGCATCACCGACTTCGGCGCCTTCGTTGATCTGGGTGGGGCCGACGGCCTCATCCACATCTCCGAGCTCTCGTGGAAGCAGGTCGACGATCCTCGCGAGGTCGTCGAGGTGGGCGATGAGGTCGAGGTCTACGTCCTCAACCTGGATTGGGACCGCACTCGCATCGCCCTCAGCCTCAAGCGGCTCAACCCGAATCCGTGGACCCAGGTCGCCGGGCACTACGAGGTCGGGCAGTTGGTCGAAGGGAAGGTCAGCCGCGTGTTGGACTTCGGCGCCTTCGTCGAGTTGGGCCTCGGTGTCGAGGGTCTCTTGCACGTCAGCGAGATGACCGGCGCCTCCCAGCTCAGCCCCACGGACATCCTGACTACCGGTCAGAAAGTACTGGTCAAGATCATCGGCATCGACACCCACAAGCAGCGCATCACCCTCAGCGCGCGCCAGGTCCACAGAGACCAATGGGAACGCTGGATGGCCGAGAACAAAGTCGGCGGCGAGGAAGAGGGCCTTATGGC
>CAZIWL010000022.1:15442-37059 GCA_964542755.1 uncultured Anaerolineales bacterium | reverse complement strand
GAAGAAGAAGAAGAAGAAGAAGACACAGCTAGCTAGGCATACCGAGGCACGTCGCCTCCACCCTGGGGGCGGCGTGCCTTATCAACGCCTGGCTGGTGTCACGAGGAGCAAATTGGGAGGAGAAGAACCAGTTTATGGGTAAGGAAGAAAAGATATATATGGAGGGGACCGTCATTGAGGCGCTCCCCAACACGCAGTTCCGCGTCGAGTTGGAAAACGGCCACGAGGTACTGGCTTACCTCTCTGGCAAGATGCGGCGCTACTACATCCGCGTCCTTCTGGGAGACCGCGTCCGCGTCGAACTCTCCCCGTACGACCTATCCCGCGGCCGCATTGTCTACCGCTACAAGGCCTCGGACCGCCGCGAGTAGCACCGTCAGGCGTCGGAGTCGAAGGCTGTCCGTTTCGCCTGCAAGCTGACCCAGTCACCTCGCTGCCGCTGATCGGTCAGCTCAAGACCATTCCGCTCTAAGGCAGCGACAACCTCCGCAGCTTGGTCGGCCGTAATGCCGGCGGCAACCACGGCGCCGCCGGGCCGCAGCCTCTCCGACAAGCCCGCTTCCGCCATCTTCATCACCACACGCGCCAGGATATTCACCACCACCAGGTCATACCGTTCCGGCACATCGGACAGCGACCCCCTCCGCACCGTCACATCGTCGCTCACCCCATTCTGGATCACGTTAGCGCGCGCCACCCGGACCGCCTGCTCATCATTGTCAAAGGCGGCCACGTGCCCTGCGCCCAGCTTCGCCGCCGCGATGGCCAGAATTCCCGAACCCGTCCCCAGATCCAGGACCTCCAGGCCCGGTCGAACCAATCGCTCCAGAGCGCACAGACACAACTGTGTAGTGGGGTGGAGCCCCGTACCAAAAGCCATCCCGGGGTCCAACTCAATGATCACGTCCTCGGGCTCCGGGCTGTGCTCGAGCCACGACGGCCGAATCACCAGACGCTCGCCGATCCGCAGCACCTTGAGCTGCTTCTTCCATGCCTCAGACCAGTCCTCTTCTGCGATCATCCGGAAGGTCGGTTCGGGCACGGGACGGATCTGACCCAGGTGCCAGAGCCCCTCCTCGATCCTCCGCTTCACCGACCATAGCTGGTCGTCGGCCGGCAGGTAGCCCCGCACGATCACCGGCTCCGTCTCCCAACCATCGGGTCCACCCTCAATGACCACACCACGGCCCGTATACCGCGAGAGGACCTCCGCGACCGCCTCAGCAGTCTCGTAATCTACCTCTACGCTCACCTCAAGCCATTCATCCATGTCCATTGTCCCCGACCCCAAAAGGTCTCCACCAACAACCACAAACAAAGACAGCCCCTGACCTTGCGCCTGGATGCCGCCAACTGCCCAAACTCTCGCAGACCTTCAGGGTCTTTGCGCGCCCGCCCTTACAACCCCAAAAACTCCCGCACCTCATTCATGAACCCGCGCTTTTCCTCCAACACCTTCTCCGGCTCCAGCGTCCCCCCTAGCTCCTCGAGCAACGTCCTCTGTTCGCGAGATAACCTCTTTGGGATCGCCACGCGCAGCAGCACCAGCTCGTCGCCCCGCCCATGCCGCTTCACGTGCGGCACGCCCCGATCCGGCAGCCGTAGAACCGTATCCGTCTGCGTCCCTGGATCGACCGTGATCGTTTCGTCTCCATCCAGCGTCGGCACCTCGATATCCGTCCCCAGCGCCGCCTGAGCCACGTTGATCTCGACCTCCACCAGGATGTCGTCGTCACGGCGCCGAAAGATAAGATGAGGCTCTACCTCCAACACGATGTAGAGATTGCCGCGCGGGCCGCCGTTGCTCCCTGCCTCCCCCTCCCCCGCCAGCCGAATCCGTGTGCCGTCGTCGACGCCGGCGGGTATGTTCACCGAGAGCTCTCGCGTGACACTCACCCGCTTGTCTCCTCCACACCGTGGGCACACGTCGGTCACCACAGTCCCTTGACCGCGGCAATCGGGGCAGTCTGTAACGCTCACAAAGGATCCTAGGATCGAGCGCTGCACCTGCCGCACCTGCCCGGTCCCGTTGCACTTCGAGCACGTATCCGGCGACGTGCCAGGCTTCGCGCCGCTCCCCGCACACTCGGGGCACGTCTCATACCGCCTCAGTTCGATCGTCTTCTCACAGCCGAACACGGCCTCCTCGAACGTCAGCCGGAGGTCGTAGCGAAGATCGCCCCCCCTCCGCGGGCCCCTTCGCCCTCGGCTGGAGAACCCGAAACCCTGCCCGAAAAACTCCTCGAAGATGTCGAACGGATCTCGGAAACCGCCAAAGTCGAACCCGGCCCGTCCGCCCTCCAGCCCGGCGTGACCAAACCGGTCATACGCGTTCCGCTTGTTCGGATCAGAGAGCACCTGGTACGCCTCGTTGATCTCCTTGAACCGCGACTCCGCATCCGGCTCGTCGCTCACGTCAGGATGGTACTGCCGCGCCATCTGACGATACGCCTTCTTGATCTCCCGCTGCGACGCCGATCGCTCGACCCCCAGCACTTCGTAAAAATCCTGTCTAGCTGCCATAAAGCCCCTCTAGATAAAACGAACGGCATCCTCCACCCTTCAATGCCACAAACCAACCGCAAGACCAATCGCAGAATCAGCGGAGGAACTGGCTCCAGGCGGAGCGTCAGGTCCTTGGCCCATCCGCCGATCCTATGCACCGCGCCCCGACACCACGAACCGTGCTCAAGGCCGACCGTCAGATGCACCAGCTCCCACCAGCACGCTCGAGGATCGTCATAGACCCCCGACCTACGTCTCTGTGAACTCCGCGTCGATCACGTCCTCATCAGCCTCATCCATCCCGCCCTGCGCACCGGCCGCCTCTCCGCCACCCTGCGCCTCTGCCTCTTCATACATCTTCGACCCGATCTCCTGCATCGCCTCGCCCAACTCCGCGGTGCACTGCCGGATCCTGTCCACCTGATCCCCCTTCAGCGCCTCCCGTACCGCCTCAATCTTCCCCTCCACCTTCGCTCGGATCTCCTCCGGCACTTGCTCCCCCTGCTCCCGCAGGAACTTCTCCGCGCCGTACGCCGCAGCATCAGCCTCGTTGCGGACTTGTACCTTCTCCTTCTGCTCCCGATCCTCCCCGCGGTACTCCTCCGCCTCGTCCACCATCCGGTCGATCTGCTCATCCGTCAGGCCGCTGGACGGGATGATCTCCATCGACTGCTCCCGACCCGTGGCCTTATCCTCCGCCGAAACGTGGAGGATGCCATTGGCATCGATGTCGAAAGTCACCTCGATCTGAGGAACACCCCTTGGCGCCGGCGGGATGCCGTCCAGGATAAACTTCCCCAGGCTCATATTATCGGCCGCCATCGCCCGCTCGCCCTGGAGCACGTTGATCTCCACCTGCGTCTGGCTGTCCGAGGCCGTCGAGAAGATCTGGCTCTTCCGCGTCGGTACAGTCGTGTTCCGTTCGATGAGCGCGGTGGCGACGCCGCCCAGCGTCTCGATGCTCAGCGTCAGGGGCGTCACGTCCAGCAGCAGGATATCCTTCACCTCGCCGCCCAACACACCCCCCTGAATCGCGGCGCCGAGCGCTACCACCTCATCCGGATTCACGCCCTTGTGCGGCTCACGGCCGAAGAAACCCCTCACCAACTCCTGGATCGCGGGCATCCGCGTCTGCCCTCCCACCAGGATCACCTCGTCGATGTCCGAAGGATCCAGACCGGCGTCCGAGAGCGCCTGCCGGCACGGCTCCAGCGTCGCCTGGATCAAATCCTCCGTCAGCTGCTCCAGCTTCGCCCGGCTCACCTTCATCTGCAAGTGCTTTGGACCGCTCGCATCGGCACTGATGAAGGGCAGATTAATATCCGCCTCCAAGACCGTGCTCAACTCAACCTTGGCCTTCTCCGCGGCCTCCTTCAGTCGTTGGAGCGCCTGACGGTCGTTCCGCAGATCGATCCCCTGCTCCCGCTGGAACTCATCCGCCACCCAATCGATCACCCTCCGGTCCCAGTCGTCGCCCCCGAGGAACGTATCCCCACTTGTCGAACGAACCTCAAAGACGCCGTCCCCCACATCCAGGATCGAAACGTCAAACGTGCCCCCGCCCAGGTCAAAGACCGCGATCGTCTCGTCCTTCTTCTTGTCCAATCCATAGGCCAGAGACGAGGCCGTCGGTTCATTGATGATCCGCTGGACGTCGAGACCCGCGATCTTCCCCGCATCCTTCGTGGCCTGGCGCTGGCTGTCGTTAAAATAGGCCGGAACCGTGATGACCGCCTGCGTGACCTCCTCACCCAGGAATGCCTCGGCGTCGGCCCGGATCTTCTGGAGGATCATCGCCGAGACTTCCGGCGGGCTGTACTCCTTGTCGTGCATCCAGACGCGTACATCGCCGTTTGCGGCCTCGCTCACGTTATACGGGACGAGTTCGTTTGCCTTCTGCACGGCCTCGTCGTCGAACTTCCGCCCCATGAAGCGCTTGATCGAGAAGACCGTGTTGTCCGGGTTGACGACGGCCTGCCGCTTCGCAACCTGGCCCACCATCCGTTCGCCGGTCTTGGGGTTCACCGCCACCACCGAGGGGAAAAGCCGCCCCCCCTCCGCACTTGGGATCACGGTCGGCTCCCCGCCCATCATCACCCCGCAGACGGAGTTCGTTGTGCCCAGGTCGATTCCGATGATCTTGCCCATGGATGACTACTCCTCGCCCGTCTGGCTGTCCGCAGCCTCTTCCTCGGCTACTTCCTCGGTCTCTGCTGGCAGGCTGACCGCCTTCGCGACCCGCACCAGCGCCGGCCGCAGCACCCGGTCCCCGAGGACATATCCCTTCTGCACCTCGCCGATGATCTGCCCCTCCTCATAGCCGGGCATCTCCTCGTGGGTCACCGCCTCGTGATAGTACGGATCGAACGACGCCTCCTCTGCCTCAATGGGCTCGACCCCCTCTGTCTCCAGGATGGCCTCCAGCTTCCGCTTCACCATCAGCAGCCCCTGCGTCCAGCTCAGCTTCTCCACACCCTCGGGCATCGTCGAGATGGCCCGGTCAAAGTCGTCCAATACTGGCAGGAGCTTCCTCAGCAGATTCGCATTCGCCAACTCGCGCACCTTCGCCTGCTCGGCGCGCTGACGTTTCTTGTAGTTCGAGAACTCGGCTTGTGCGCGGCGCCATCCATCCAGGTACTCCTCGGCCTCCGACTTGGCCTCCTCAAACGCCTTCTCCAGTTGCTCGACCTCCGAAACGACCTCACCGCCCTCCTCCACCGCTCCCTCACCTACAGATTTGGCCGTCGTCTCTTCGCTGGAAGCTCCATCCTGTCCAGTCGCGGCCTTCTCGTTATCCCTCTCCAAGCTCTCCTTATCCGCCATGTCGATCTCCTTCCTAGTCTGCCTTGCTGGGCTCTGTCTCCTCTACCTCGGGTCTCTCCAGCGCGTACGTCTCCTCCACCAATTCTGAAAGCACCTCTGCCACAAAACGGACCGCCGAGATGGCCCTGCCGTAGAGCATACGCGTGGGTCCTACCACACCTAACGCCCCCGTCGAGAAATCGGTGACGCCGTATCGGGCCAGAACCAGACTACAGGTGCGCAGTTGGTCCCACTCCCCTTCGCCACCCACCAGAACGCGCACGTTCCCAATGTCAGGACTCAGCGCCTCGTGCATCACCGTCCGCAGGAAACTCCGCTCCTCCATCACCCGCACGATCTGCTGAGCCTGTTCACCCTCAGAGAACTCGGGCTGCTGCAGTACCTCGCTCAAGCCGTCGCTGTAGATCGGACCCGCCGAACGCGCATCGACACGACGCAGAATCTCGGCGACGATCCGCGCCACGTCCACCTCGAATTCGGACAGGCCGCTCTCGCCCGCCTCCAACTCCTTCTCGATCTCCCCCGCCGTGCAACCCGCGCAGAGGTGGTTCAGTCGCTCGCTCGCCTCGGTCAGCTGCCGCTGCGTCAACGGCTCGGCCAGGGTGAGCATCCGCTGCTTGACCATACCGTTCTGTAAGACCATCACCAGCAGCACACCCACGCCCCGGGTCGAAATCAGCTGCAGGTGCTTGTACCGCGCCTCATCGGATTGCGGGGCCGTGACCACCGCCGCCCCGCGCGCGGCCTGGGCCAGCGTCGAGGCCGCCAGCGGCATCCACTGTTCCATATTGTGACGTGCCTGGTGGAACTGATGCACAATCGTTAGCCGCTCCCGCAGCGGCAGCTCCACCTCGCCCAACAACCGCTCCACAAAATACCGGTACCCCTCGTGGGTCGGCACCCGCCCCGCAGACGTGTGCGGATGCGTCAGGTGCCCCGTCTCCTCCAGGTATGCCAACTCGCTTCGCACCGTGGCCGAGCTTACCGGCAGCCCGTAACGGTCAACCAGCGCCCGTGAACTCACCGGCGACGCCGATCGCACGTACTCGCGAACGGTCAGGCCGAGTATCGTCTCCTGACGAGGTGTCAACTGTCCGTTATCGTCCATAGGGCTTGTCGTTCTCGTTTAGCACTCTCCATAAACGAGTGCCAAAGATCGACGTTGTATGATACCACGCACCACCCCCTCTGTCAAACCTCGCAATCCACCCGGGTCCACTAACGAGTTGTCGCCCTTAACGGTGCGATGCACCTTGCAGGTGCGCTGCAACCCACGACCCCATGCTTGCCACGAATGCCAGTCACAACTGGTCAGTACACGGGCGCCCTTCTGGCGCCAACGGTGTCCGACCGGCCCGCTGCGGCCCCCCGAGCGCAGAACATGCACCTCGTATCCCACGAATGGACGAGTGGCACGAACAACGACTCGCTAGCCCCTGCAGTGCCCCCTTCTCGCTCCCCCCGGAATCACAGGCCGCAGGTCTTCCGCCGTCTGCCGAAGCCGGCAGCGGCCTCAGCACGCCTCTTCTCACCAGGCTCTTGAGGGATCCCAAGATCCCGAGTCATCGATCGCCACTCGGCCCTAACGCCGAGCCCCGCCACGCCAAGACCCCGTCAAGAACGCGCCCATCTGCCCCCCTACGCCCTGTCCCCCCCGATACTTGCCAACCCCGCCCCATGCTGGTACGATGATCCCCTTAACTTGAGGAGGTAAACTCGCCTATGACACCCAAAGGAACCGTCCGCTACATCGCCCTGCGGCGCCATCAACGCCGCCGCGCAGACGAGCGCACAGGCCTCAGCCAGATTTTCCGCGTGGTCGTCGTGCTCATCCTCGCGGTTCTCATCGCCGTGGCGGCCACCGCCGCCAGCGGCGTCGGTGCCGTGGCTGGCGCCTATTCCTACTTTACCCAGGACCTCCCGCAGCCCCAGGAGATCGAGGCAGCCGAGGAGGACTTCGAGACCACCAACATCTACGACCGCACCGGCAAGAACGTCATAGCGCGCATCATCGACCCAACCGGCGGCGAGCGGACTTGGGTCTCCCTGAACGAGCTCCCCGACCATCTCCTCGACGCCACCGTCGCCAGCGAGGACCGATCTTTCTGGGAGAACCCCGGCTTCAACCCTCGGGGCATCGCCCGTGCCTTCTGGAGCGACATCCGCGGCCAGGAGATCCAGGGCGGCTCCTCCATCACTCAGCAGCTCATCAAGAACATCGTCATTCGAGAGGAGCTCCGTTACGTCAGCCCTGAGGGCCCCGAGTGGGAGGATTACGAGCGGAAGATCACCGAGGTTCTCCTCTCCCACCGCATCAGCCAGAAGTACAGCAAAGAGCAGATCCTGGAATGGTACCTCAACACGAACTTCTACGGGAATCTCGCCTACGGCATTGAGGCTGCCGCCCAAGTCTACTTCGGCAAACCCGCCAGCGATCTCACGCTGTCCGAGGCAGCCACCCTCGTGGCTATCCCACAGTTCCCTGGTATGAACCCCTTCGACAATCCTGACCCTGCCCGAAAGCGCCAGGGCCTGGTACTGGACTCCATGGTCCGCGACGGCTACATCAGCGTCGCCGAGGCCGCGCAGGCGAAACAGGAACCATGGGACCTCGCCAAGGATGAATCGCTTCAGCGTTTCGACATGCGGGCCCCCCACTTCTCCGTCTACGTCCGCGAGCAGCTGGAAAGAATGCCCGAGGTCGGGCCAGAGGCCCTCTACCGCGGCGGGCTCAAGGTGTACACCACCGTCGATCTTGAGCTCCAGGAACAGGCCCAATGCGTCGCCCAGGCCCACATCCGCCGCCTATCCGGCGAGGACGAGACGGTCGTCATCCAGGAGGCTATAGAGAACGGCTGCGGCGCGGCGCAGTTCCTTCCGCCCCTCCAATCCTACCAAGTGGGCAAGGATCACGACGTCAGCAATGCGTCCATCGTCGCTATGCGCCCCGGGACCGGTGAGATCCTGGCCCTCGTCGGGAGTCTCGACTACTGGGACGACTCTATTGACGGCCAGTACAACGTGGCCGCCGACGGCCAGGGCCGGCAGCCGGGGTCCAGCTTCAAGCCCTTCACCTATATGACTCTCCTGTCTCAGGGTCACAACGCTGCTCATATGTTCCTTGACGTCCGGCAGGCCTTCCGCCAGCCCGGAGGGAAGCCCTATGTGCCGGAGAACTACGACCGCAAGTACCACGGCCCACAGCGGCTGCGGACCGCCCTCGCTCGCTCCTACAACATCCCCGCCGTCGAGGCCCTCGAGATTGCCGGCGTCGACAACGTGATCCGCTCCGCCCACCGCATGGGCATCAACACCCTGGACCGCGGGCTCGATTACTACGGCCTCAGCCTCACCCTCGGCGGCGGCGAGGTCCGGCTCATCGACATGGTCTACGCCTTCACCGTCTTCGCCAACAACGGTCGCATGATCGGCGCCCCCGTTCCACCGGAGGACTACCGCGAGGGCTATCGGCAGTTCAACCCCGTGGCCATCCTCCGCGTCGAGACCAGCGACGGCAGCGTCCTCTATCAATACGACGAGCCCGAGAGTGAGGCTATTCTCACGCCTCAGCTCGCTTACCTGATGAACGATATCCTATCCGACCGCCAGGCCCGCTGGGCCGCCATGGGCCATCCCAACCCCCTCGAGCTGGCAAACGAACGACCGGCGGCCGCCAAGACGGGCACCACCAACGATTTCCGCGACGCCTGGACCATTGGCTACACCCCCCAGATCGCCGTCGGCGCCTGGGTCGGCAACACGGATAACAGCATGATGGACAACCTGCCCGGGCTCCGTGGGGCCGGTCCGATCTGGCACGCCGTGATGGAGTACGCCCTCCAGGACGAGCCTGCCGTCCCCTTCTCGCGCCCTGAAGACCTGGTCCAGAGAGCAGTCTGCGCCGTCTCCGGTAAGCGCCCCACCGAGCACTGTCCCACTGTCGCGGAGCTCTTCGTCCCCGGCACCGAGCCGAGCGAGACGTGCGATATCCATAAGACCTTCCACGTCAACAGGGAAACTGGTAGGCTATGCACAGTCCATACCCCTCCCGAGCTCTGCGAGGAAAAGGTCTACGAGGTCTACCCACCAGAGGCCGAGAGCTGGATCGAGAGCCTCCCCGAGGACAATCGCCCGGAGACCCCGCCGAACCAGTATGACACCATCTATGGGCCCTCCCGCACGGACGCGGAGGTCTCCATCGTCTCGCCAGAGTCGTATGCCTACGTCAGCGGCATCGTGCCCATCGAGGGAAATGCCCGCGGCGGTGACTTCAACTTCTACCGCGTCGTCTTCGGTAAGGGACTCAATCCCACCGAGTGGACCCAGATCGGACCGGATCACGGCGAGCAGGTCGACCACGGCCTCCTGGAAAACTGGGACACCAGCGAACTCGACGGGCTCTACAGCCTTCGCCTCCAGGTCGTCAACCACGACTCCAATCTCCGTGAGCGGACGATCCAGGTCACCGTCGACAACGAGCCGCCCGACGTAGACCTGAACTACCCCACCGAGGGCTCCGCCTACGAGCTCGGCTATCACGAATGGGTTAACATCAACGCTGAGGTCAACGACTACTCCGTCGACCGCGTGGAGTTCTACGCATACGCCGGCGGAAAGGACGGCGAGCCGCCGGAGCTGGAGCCCTTCGGCGTGCGGCGCGTGGCACCCTTCAACCTCAACTGGACGCTAAACAGCTCGACGCGTATGGGCCATCACACCTTCTACGTCATCGCCGTCGACGCGGCCGGCAACGAGGCCAAGAGCAACAAAGTGACTGTCCAGGTCGTCCCGCGTGAAACCGAGTAGCTGCCCAGTCGGGCCGAGGTCTGCTGCTGGTGCCGATCTCCGCACAGCTGCCGTGGCGCATCTCTCTGCCGGCCGCGTCTCATCGGCTGCGGCTCACGATGAGCAGCAATACATCATACTCTTCCCCCCGGAAAGGACCGTCTCAGCTTGAACTCGAACAAGCCTCACATCCTCGTCACCAACGACGACGGCATCCGTGCACCGGGCTTGTTGGCCCTCAAGGATGCCTGTGCCGAGATCGCCGACGTCACCGTCCTCGCTCCCAGCCATAACTGGTCCGCCTCGGGGCACGTCAAGACCATGCACAAGCCTCTCAGGGTGGATCGCGTCACGCTGGCCGACGGCACGGAGGCCTTATCCACCACGGGGGCACCCTCGGACGCCGTCGCCCTGGCGCTCCTCGGCGTCGTCGAGCGCGACATCGACTTCGTCGTCTCCGGCATCAACAGGGGCGCCAACCTCGGCCACGACGTCACCTACTCAGGTACCGTAACGGCCGCCATGGAGGCTGCCATCTCCAACGTTCCGGCCATGGCCGTCTCCCTCAACACCCGCGAGCAGGCCGACTTCGAGCCCGCCGCCCGCTTCGCCGCATCCCTGGCCGAGCAGACCCTTGAGCGCGGCCTCCCCGACGGCATCCTCCTCAATGTCAACGTGCCGCACGTACCGTCCGACGCCATCAAGGGCGTCTGCGTCACCCGCATGGGGCTGCGCATCTACCGGGATGAGCTCCTGAAACGCGTCGACCCCCGCGGCAAGCCCTACTACTGGATCGGAGGCCCGGAGCCGACAGGCATCGAGGACGAGGGAACAGACATCTGGGCCGTGGCGAACGGTTACATCTCCGTCACCCCCATCCACCTCGATCTCACCGCCCACGACCTGCTCGAGACGCTCGCGGACTGGAAGCTGGGCATGCCCTAAGCAAGAAGGGGCACGGAAGCCAATCCAACGAACTCTCTGGGTCTCTCTGTTTATCTTCTTAGAAGGTGGGAAAGTGTCCATGACAAGCCAAGAACGCCGCGCCATCACCGCCGAGGACCTCTATCGCTTCCATCTAGTGACAGACTGCGACCTTTCGCCCGACGGCCGCCATGTCGTCTTCTCCGTCCAGCGGGTTGACGAGGAGACTGAAAAGAAATACATCAACCTCTGGCTCGTCCCCACCGACGGCGGCGAGGCGCGACCGTTCACCCGCGGCGACCACGCCGACACCAAGCCCACCTGGGCACCCGACGGCTCGACCATCGCCTTCCTCTCCAACCGCGACGACGAGGATCAGCCGCAGATCTACCTCATCCCCTTTCGCGGTGGCGAAGCCCGCCAGGTGACCGATCTGAAAGGCGAGTTCGCCTCCATCGAATGGGCGCCCGACGGTACACGCCTTCTCTGCCAGTTTCGGAAGAAGGACCAGCAGGCCCTCGAGCGCGAGCAGGACGAGCAGAAGAAGAAGCTCGGCGTGGTGTCGCGCCGCGTCCAACGGGTCTTCTACAAGCTGGATGGTGAGGGCTTCCTGCCCAACGAGCGCTGGCACATCTGGACCATCGACGCCGAGACCGGTGAGGGAACGCAGCTCACCAACAGCGACGTCCACGACGAGTTCGATCCCCGCTGGTCCCCTGACGGCAAGCAGATCGTCTTCTGTTCTAACCACGCTGACGATCCCGATCTCGATCCCGATGCCGTCGACATCTTCATCATGGCGGCAGAAGGCGGCGAACCGCGCAAGCTCAACACCCCTGTCGGCGACAAGACCAAGCCCGCCTTTTCGCCCGACGGAGAGACGGTGGCTTACCTGGGTCAAGAGGGCCGCGGGGACTGGTGGAAGAACACCAGCCTCTGGGTCGTCCCCGCCGTCGGACCCGGCGAGGCCCTGAACCTCACCCGTCGATTCGACATTCACGTAGGAGCGGCCACCCTGAACGACCTGCCAGGCACCCTTCCCCTATCCCCTCCAATGTGGTCCAACAATGGGAGTCGGATCTTCGTCCAGGTATCCGAGCACGGGAACACAACCCTCGGGATCGTGGACCTGGCCCGTGAAGGGACGGGCGACGAGCCCACCCTGTCCACTGTCATCGGGGGAGACGGCGTTGTCGGGGCCTTCCACCTTGATGACGATCAAGAGCGCGTCGCCTATCTCCACGCCGCGATGTTCGAGCCCGCCGAGATTTGGACCTGCGAGCTAGACGCCGGGACGCCGCACAAGCTGTCGCACGTCAACGCGGAGCTCCTCGACCAAATAGACCTGGGGGAGGTCGAAGAGGTCTGGTTCGACGGCCCGGCGGGCCGCCAACTCCAGGGCTGGATCGTGACACCGCCCGACTTCGACCCCTCCAGGCGGCATCCGCTGATCCTGGAGATCCACGGCGGCCCGCATCTCCAATACGGGAACGCCTTCATGCACGAGTTCTACTTCCTGGCGGCACAGGGATACGTGGTCGCCTTCACCAACCCGCGAGGCTCCCGTGGCTACGGTGAGGAGCACACCAAAGCCATCTGGAACAGCTGGGGGACGGCGGACTACGAGGACCTTATGGCCTGGGCCGACTATCTGGCCGACCAGCCCTACGTCGACGTCGACCGAATGGGTGTCGGCGGTGGGAGCTACGGCGGCTTCATGACCAACTGGATCATTGGCCACACCGACCGCTTCAGCGCCGCCGTCACCATGCGGTCGGTGAGCAACCAGATCAGCATGTACGGCTCAAGCGACTTCAACTGGGTCTTCCAGCAAGAGCTGGGAAATCAGCCGCCCTGGGAGGCTTTCGACAACTACTGGGAGCAGTCGCCCATCAGCCACATCGGCAGTGCCACCACGCCCACCCTGGTCATCCACAGCGAGAACGACCTCCGCTGTCCCATCGAGCAGGGTGAGCAGGTCTTCGTGGCACTGAAAAAGCTGGGCGTGGACACGGAGATGATCCGCTACCCGGAGGAGCCCCACGGTCTCTCCCGTGCCGGCCGCACCGACCGCCGCGTCGACCGACTGGCCCACATCCTCCGCTGGTTCGACAGCTACCTCAAGGAGGATCCCGCCTAGGCCCCCGCCCGGGTGCGATGCGCTTCAAGGGTGCGTTGCACCTGCACACAGCAGCCGCCGCGTCGTCCTCAAGGAGCCTGCCCATGCAATACAACGACGAGACCTACGGAAGACTCTTCGCCGACGTCTACGACACCTTCTTCCCGGAATTCGAAGCCGGGGCCTTCGACCTCATCGAGGACCTCGCCGCGGGAGGACGCCTCCTCGAGCTCGGCGTCGGCACTGGCCGCGTCGCGCTGCCCCTCGCGGAGCGTGGCCTCGACGTGACCGGCATCGACGCCTCCCCGGAGATGCTCGACAAGCTCCGCGCTAAGCCAGGCGCAGACCAGGTGCACCTTGTCCACGGTAGTTTCGCGGACTTCCCCGAGGAGCTGGCTGACGAGCGATACGATCTCACCTTCATCGTCTTCAACACCCTCTTTGGCCTCCTCACCCAGGAGGCACAAGTGAGCTGCTTCGAAAACGTGGCTGCTCACCTGACCGACGAGGGCCGCTTCCTCATCGAGGCCTTCGTGCCCGACCTGATGCGCTACGACGACGGGCAGGTCGTGCGGGTGATCCACCTGGACGAATCGCTCGTGCGGCTCGATGCTGCCGAACTCGACCTGGCCACCCAGCAGATCACCAGCCAGCACGTGATCCTCTCCCCCGGGGGCGTCAAACTCTACCCCGTCAAGATCCGCTACGCCTGGCCCTCGGAGTTAGATCTGATGGCCCAACTCGCCGGCCTCACACTGCAAGACCGCTGGGGCTCCTGGGAGCGCGACCCTTTCACCGGTACCAGCAAGAAGCACATCTCCGTCTACGGGCACCGTCGAGCCCAAAACGAATAGACGACGCAGGCGCCCGCCTGTCCGGCCTACAATCTGTACCAGGAAGCTCGGCCCCGTCCGTGGCCCATAGGGCTCCCCAAACGGGGCCGAAATCAGCGATGCACGGTGCGCTGTCACCACCGGCAGCCGGCTTGCTCCGTGCCCAGGGCCTACTGCTTCATCACGACCGGCAGGAAGATTCCGTGCGCCCCCACCTCCAGGTGCAGCGGCACCCAATACCTCTCCACGTCCACCTGCCCGTGCACCGTGCTCACCTGGTCATAGATGTAATTCTGAATCGGTACGATCGTCCCGGCCTGCAGATGATCTGTGATCGCCACCGTGATCGTGATCGTCCCGCCCTCGCCCGCTGCCAGATCCCCCACATCCCACGTAGCCCATCGCCCCGCCGGGTCCGCCGTCTCCGGTAGCGCAGGCACCGAGTCGGCGGAGACGAAAGGCCCCACGGCCGGGAACGTGCACGTGATCCAGACCGCCGGGTCGTACCCACCCCGATTCTCATACGTCAGCGCGTAGCTCGCCTCCTCACCCGCATGCACCGCCGACGTCTGCGTCACCGTCAGCCACAGCTCGGGCGGGGCCTTCCGGATCATCACCGGTCGCTCGTTCCAGAGGTCCCCCTCGACGTATAGCTCCTCGAACAGCGGCGTGCTCGTCCACGGCCCGCTGAGCACGCGGAACTCCTTCATCAGGTCTACCACGTGCGGCCCACCGTGAGGCACCACCCAGTCCAGGCCGTCTGCCCGGGTCATCACGCTGCCTGCCGATGGCGACACCCCCACCAGCTCCAGCCGCTGCGGATCCCAGAACTCCATCAGCGTCGTGTTGAAGGGCCCCACGATGGTGTCCACCACCGTGAACGTGTCCGAAGGCTCCAGGACCAGCGTCGTCCCTGGGTGCCACGGTACCCCGTTGATCTCCTTTCCCCAGCCGGGCGCACCCACGTGGTAGACGATCTCCAGCCAGTAGCGCTCGATATCCGCATGATCGAGCATAGTGACCTGGATCGGCAACGACGTCGACGGTGGCAGCCCCACGGTGATGGCCACGGTGACCGTGATCGTCCCCCGGTCCCCGTCGGCCAGCGGCCCGATGTCCCACTTCGCCCAGCGCCCGTCAGGCGCCGCCAAGTAGGGCACCGGCGGGTCGGTCTGCGCACCGATGAAGATCGCTTCCGGCGGAAACGTCGTCGTGATCCACGCACCGCTCTCGAACCCGCCCGTGTTCTCATAATCCAGAACGAAAGTAGCGGTGTCTCCCGGCCCGACCGACGGATCGTGCACCTCGTGCATCGCCAGCTGCGGCGGGCGCTTCTCGATGAAGACGGGGCGCACGTCCACCGAACTACCCTCGACGAACAGCTCCTCCCACAACTCCGTATGGATCCACGTGCACGTCTTCACCCGGAACGTCTTCGTCAAAGCCACCGGATCAGGCATGGCCGGTAGGGGCGCCCAGGTCAAGACGCCGGCGCCAGGTGTCGGGGCGGCCCCCTCGGAAGCAAAATCGATCAACTCCAGGTGCATCGGATCCCAACGTTCGACGAGCTCCCCGGGCGCCGGTATGGCGACCTCATCCACGACTGTGATCAGTTGGGACGCCTCGACGGGCACGACCATAGTGGGATCTCTGAAGCCGTCCTCCAGATAGACGGCCTTCTCCCACGTCCAGTCAGCTTCTCGAGCCTCATCGACGTCGTATGAGAACGTCTCCGTGAATACGGTGATATCGACGTGATTCCTCATCTGGTTCTCGATCACCACCGTCTGCGTCTCGCTGACCGATGCGTCAATCTCCAAGAATACGTCAATCTGGCCCAACGCGCCATTCGGCAGGTCGCCCACCCTCCAGAGGGCCAAACCAGGCCCCTGCATCGCGGGCGCTGGCACAGCGTGAACCACTGTCGCCGTCGCAGGGAACAGGCTCCGCACCTTCACGTCGTTCTCGAAGCCGCCCCCGTTCTCGTACCGGATCGTATAGGTGGCAACCTGACCCGCCGTCGCCTCCGGCGGATGCTCCGTCAGCAGCGACAGGGCCGGTGGCTCTTTATCGATCACCACGCCGCGCGCCCCCTCTACGTCGCCGGCAAGGCTCCGCAGCGTCTCCGATACCAGCGTGCTGGTCCAGGTCGAGGGATTCACGTAGAACCATTTCGTCATCGTCACCACGTCCGGCGCCGGGGGGATATTCCACTCCAGAAACGCCGGAAGGGAATTTGTCACGATCACCCCCACCGACGGCTCGATGGTGAAGGCCTCCAGCCGCAGATGGGCAGGGTTCCAGCGCTCCACAAGCTGCAGGGGCTTTCCCGACGTAATCACATCCACGATCTTGATCGTGTCCGACGTCTCGTACGTGTACGTCATATGCGGATCGAAGCGCACGTCGTCGATCCACTTGCCCCACGTCACGTCCATCGGCGCCAATCCCACCGCCTCGCAGCGCGTCGTCTGATCGCTCGAGAAATCCGTCACCCACACCTCGGGCGGCACGCTCCCCTCGATAAACGTCACGCCGCTGTGATACCCTGCCGTGCTGGTACACGGGAACGTCGACGAGAACGCCGTCACCGGGTTCATCGACAGGTCCGTCACCAGGATCGTGGTCGTCGCCCAGCTCGAATGGTACAACACTCCGTGCTGCGCATCGTAGTCGATGCCCAGGTTGTCGCCCAACGTGTCCGAGACCGCGTTGGTGTACGTCGCCACCGTGGACCAGGAGTTCGGGGTCCAGTAGACCCCTGTCTTGGCAAGCGAGATTTCGTAGACTACCCCGCCGTCATAGGCCGCGGTTGCGAAATAGCGCGTCGGCGTCCCCGGCACCACCGCGATGTCGATGATGCTGTCAATCTCCGATCCATCCGAGCTATCGTTGCTGCCAACCTCGTCGTCCATCTCCCACGCGTTGATGATGTTCCCAAATCGGTCCACCTCGACGATGTTATCGTCGGCGTTCGCCAGGTCGCCGTTGTAATCGCACAGGAAGTACGTGTCTGTGTCGGCGTCATAGCCCGCCCCCGTCCGATTATCCAACTCCCAAGCCCAGCCCGGGTTCTGTGCTGAGAGCGCTATGCTCAGCTTCACCGTGTGGCTCGGTACCGGGCCCACGTCGAAGATTGTGGGATCGCTTGCGCTCGATTGGCTCTCGTGGACGTACCGAAGGTGACTCCTGCTCGGGTCATACACGAGCCCCAGCGTGCTGTAGCTCCAAGTGTTGGTGAAGACCTCTATCGTATCCCCTGCCCCCTCCGGCCCAACCGGTGCGAGGACTGCACCACGATCCAGGGAAACATCGACAGCGGGGATGATCGCACGTTGAGCCGGAGCGCCCGGTACCTCACCCTGGATGCCGTCGGCCCAGGCAGGCACCAGACCAGGCGAGACCTCGTTGCTCGCCAGATCCACACCATCCCCAGCTCGCGCGACGCTGACCGTCAGGCCAGTGCCAGCCAGCAGAAAGACCAGCGTCACCGTGAATAACAGCCAGCGTCGTCCGTTGAGGGTGTCCATGCTATGAGTCCTCCTTCACTAGCGAAGAGATCGATGAGAGTAAGTACGGGCGCGGCACACCAGAAGCTCCTTAAGACGGTATCTCCTTCCACAGCACGCGCTGCCTGAAGATGTCCGGAGATGCAAGATGCGCAATCCATCCATTGTACGCCCGATCCTCCAAAATGTCGACCGCCCCGCCCCACGAGTCTCGTCCTGCGGATCCCGCCTTACGGATTACGCACTACGCGTTACTCCTTACCACACCAACCCCAGCACCAACACCGCCACCAACCCCAATCCCGCCACGACCAGCAGGAAGCCCATGAGCGTCTGCCCCACCCCCTTCCACACCGCCCGGCACCCGCGCACCTCCCGTCCCCGACCGTACTCGTCGTCGAGCCTCGCCTTCCCCGTCAAGACCGCCCGCAGCCCCCCACGCACCAGCAGTGCCCCCAGAATCAGGACGACGAGACCTCCGCCGCCATACGTCGCCAGATCCTGCGTGCCACCGCCGCCGGGAATCGTGGCCCCCGGGATGGCCCCTGCGGCGACGGCAAAGGCCATGCCACCGACGATCAGCGCTGCAACGACCACCAGGGCCAGGGTCAACAAACACGATGTCGTCCCCCCATCCGTCCCTGCACGTCCCCTCGCCGCCTGCGGACCAGACGTTGGACGCCCACCATGGGTCCCCCGCCAGGCCTGACCATCCCACCAGGACCAACTACCCGTCCTCGGATCCTGGCGCCAATACCGGCCCTCCTTGTCTTGCACCGTCTTCGACACCCGTTCCGGCGCTGCTGGCACGGCCTTTGACCGCCCTGTCAGGAGCATCACCGCCACCGCGCCGCCGCCCAGGACGAGCAGAGCCGCGCTGCCCACGAGGGCGTAGGGCAGCCACGTCAGAGCCGACGCGACCGCCTCTCCCTCCCCGCGCTCGTCACCTTCTTCGCCACCCTCTTCTTCCTCCCCCTCCGACTCGGCTCCCATCGCTAGCACACGCACCGTCACCTTGGCCTCGCCCACCTCGCCGGACCCGTCCTCGGCGCGCAGCGTCACCTCGTTGTCCCCGGTGGGGAGTACAGCATCGAGCGCGCTCCCGCGCCCCAGCTCCGCGCCGTCCGCGCTCGACCAGATCAGCCGATCCCCGTCGAGCAGGCCCTCCTCGGCGTCATAGACAACGCCCTTGAGAAGAACCGGCTCGCCCGCCTCGACCTCCAGCACCTCACTCAGAATGTCCACCACGGGCGCCTTCCGCGTCACCGTGAACGCAGCCGTCGTCGTCGACGCCGTGTTGAACCCATCGCTCACCAGTACGTTGACGCTGCAGGCCTCCCCTCCGGGCAGCGAGCCCGAGTCGATCTCATACGCCTGAACGGTCAGCGAGCCCACCATCGGGATCCACGGGCTCTCCTCGCCGCACCGATAGGATAGGGCCGAAAGGAGCCTGTCGCCGTCGCCGTCCTCCGTGACCCAGCTCAGCTCCCACGTGCCGTCCGGATCCGGCGATACACCACCCGCCAGCGCCACCGTCGGCCCATTCGGCGACCGTCCCAGCCTGGCCAACACCCGATCCCCATCTAACACCACAATTTCGCTCGTGCCGCTCATGTGGGGGACACGCACTGCGAACGGCAGCGCCGCGTCCCGGGAGCCGAACCGTGTGCCGTAGAGTACCTCCCCTGCCGACGAACGGAGTTGGAGTTCGTAGTCGCCGGATTTGGAGACCGCATCGGGCAGCCCATCCGCCAAATACACCGTGTTCAGCGAGACTCGGTCCGCCTCCCAAACCCGCCCCCGCACAGCCAGCATGTCGCTCCCCGGGGGATCCTTCAGCTCCTCAAATAGAAGATGATACGTGGGCAGCCATATCCACGATCGCTGGGCACCCTTGGCATTTCCCATAACGTCGTAGATCTCTCGCCCATTGTAGCCCTTACCAGTGTCCACCAACGCTTGCAGCTTGCCGGGGTTGTCCCCGAACACATCGCGCCAGCGGATCCAGCTCACGTCATTCCAATCCGCGGGGACAAACCGAATCTGCTCGTCCCGCATAATATGCCCGTGGATCGCCACGCCGTTCTCGCGGATCAGCTCGTACTGCTCTGTCGGTACGACGTCCACATCCCCACCGAAGGCCTTGATCAAGGTCTCCGCCAGCTTCCCTGGCACGCGCGTGAAGCGCGTGAATCCCTCTGGAACGTAGAGCCCGAAGGAGTGCCCGATCTCGTGGGCTAGTGTGTGGACCTCGGCCTTCGGATACCGCAGCATTACCACGTCGTTGGGGAAGTGCGCACCGACGGCGTCGCCCTGATCGGCGCCGAACACGTACTTCTGCACATTGCCCATGAATCCCAGGCGGGTCCACGTGTCTTCCGCCACCACCCCCACGACGCGGAACTCGACGTTCGAATCGGGCTCGGCGTCCTCCAGGTACATCGTCCCCAATCGGTCTGCGATGTCGCTGAGCAGCAGCTCCCGCGTGATCGTCATCGGATACGTCCCTACCGGGCTGATCGTGTCCTCCGTGGAGCTGAATTTCCTTCCGATGCCGTAACCCACATTCCCGGGTGGGAGCGGATACGTCTCCGCCAGGAAACGCACTTGGCGGCTCACGAAGCTCCGGTCCATGGTGTCCAGGTCTACTGGCACGAAGAGAAGCTGCAGCCGCTTCATCGCGAAGGCCTTGGTGGAGAGTTCGTGCTCCTCCTCATCGCCGTAGACCTCCTCCGGATCCAGGGTGAGCGAGATGTCGACCTTCGACGAATCTCCCAGAGCCACGGGGATGAAGCTGAAATCCACCGGCACCCGCCGCTCACCTCGGATGCTCGTCTCCTTCTCCCACTCGAGGACCTCTCCGATCCCCGTGTCGTTGGGTCGCACCGACTCCGGCGCCCAACGCACTGCGGCCCCCTCCTCGTGCAGCGAGAGGATCTTCGTCTGTTCGGCCAGGACCTTCCCCCCGACGCTCGCCTCCAGCCGCACCCGGACCTCCGCCGGTCGGTCCTTCGGCTGGAAGATCTCGCCGTCCGCCCTGATGTACGTCCTAACGCCGGCGGGCTTCATCGCCGCCAGCTCCAGCTGCCGCTCGTCCTGCTGGAAGTCGCCGTCGGTCAAGTATTGGTCGTGGACCTGGAGCACCCGCGCATCATCCATCTCGAACGTCGCATCCGGCGGGCAGCGTAGCTCCACCGGGATCGTCATCGTTCGTGTGACGTCCAACGGAGCCGCCGTGACGGAGTACATCGCTGTCGCGTCGGGAGCACAGACCTCCTCGTTGACCTTGATCGGCACCCGGAACACGCCGTTCTCATCTGTGCGCACGGACCCTTCGATGGACAGCGCCACAGAGGGCCGCGGCTTCCCGCCCTTCCCATCGGACTCGACGACCGAGAGGTCCAGGGGGAAATTGTCCAGAGTCAACTGCTTCCCCGTGCTGAAGCTCACCAGGCCCTTGACCGCGCCCTCTCTCTCACTGGCCCAGGCCCGTCCGTCGATGCCGATGCTGGCCCCCTCTCCGACGCCGTAGCGAATGGCGTCGCCGTACCTGTACATGCCGCGGCCATCCGGCCCCATCGCAGCCTGAACGCGCACCCCGTACACGTACGGCGGCGGCACCGTGGGGTTGTCCGGGGTCAAGTTGCCGTTTCCGCACGGATTGGACTGATTCTCATGGTAGATGAACTCAAACAGACTGCCTTCAATTCCCACCTCGATCTCTTGTCCGATGCCCTTCGTGACGGAGATCGTTTGCGACCACCGGGGGTGGTAGTAGGGATAGCCGTATCCGCCCACTACGTGGCGGTACATCTGCCCCGACGCGCCCGTGCCGTCCGGGAAGGTCGGCATCTCGACCCCGTCCACCGTCACATCTGCCGTCCGCGTGCTCCCGCAGGAATGGCCGCCGCTGTCGTACCTCACGAGGTCCTCGCTCTCGACCCGCCAGTCCCCGTCCGTCGCAACCCGCAGCGCCATCCCATCCCGAAGGGCATTGTAGCGTATCCTCACCCGCGTCGAGAACGGAAACGCCTCATCAAAGCGCAGATTGCTCTTGGCTAGGTGATCCGGCGGCGTGGACGCCGCCACGATCCGAGCCTCACTCGCGATGCTCGGCAC
>CAZIWL010000022.1:4538-15342 GCA_964542755.1 uncultured Anaerolineales bacterium | reverse complement strand
GTGGGATCCATATCCAGTACGTAGAACGGCTCCTCGAAGGCCAGCGAGCCCAGGTACGGCGCGTCGGCGAAGACCTGGAGCTTGTAGCTTCCCGGCTCCGCGCCGATAGGAACCCGCCAGTGCAGCTGCCCGTCCACACCCAGCCCGTGCCCGCGCCACGTAGCCTCTATGCCCGTCACGTACGTCTTCGTGTCGCCGTCTTCCGGCCCCACCACCTGGAGGGCCAGGCTGACCAGCTCCTCATCGCCAACCTCGACAGCCTCCGTCGGTCCCACGCCGAACACGCCGTGGACGACCTGGTTCACCGCGTAGTCCGTGTAGTCAAGGCTGAGATACGTCCTTGCGTCCAGCCCCACATCCAGTGGGCCGAAGTGCGAGGCCGAATACCGATGCAGCGACGTGGGACGGGCATACAACCGAATCCCGACGCCCAGCTGGGACACCGTTCCCGACACCGAGAACCGTCCATCCCCGCCCGTCGTCGCCTCCGGACGCGTATCGTGAAGGTCGAGAACGACGATCCAGTTTTCCATCGGGACCGGTTCCGGGCCATCGTACGTGTAGCCGACGACGCGCCCCGTCACGGCCACCTTCGCGCCAAACTCCACTTGACGCTCGTAGACCACATCGGTGATCACGTAGGAATGAAAGACCGGTTCCTCCGGCGGCGGCACCGGCGTGATCGTCGGCGGTGGTCCGCCGCCGTAGAAGCTGTAGACATCGCTGATCGCCTTCTCATCAGGGTAGGAGAACGCGGCCAGGGTGTACCCACCCTCCCAGGCGACCTCAACCTCGACCTGAAAGAAGCCGTCCCCGTCCGTCTCCACCAGCGCCGTTACGGGGTCTCTGCCCGGCCGCTCGACCGTCACCTCCACCCAGTCCTGCGCCGGCGCTCCGCCCAGCGTATACCGTCCGTCGATGACGGTCGTCCCGAGGTCGTAGAAGTCGGCCACGTCGAGCGTCACCCACCGGTCGTGGCCCTGCCCCAGCAGCGTGAACTGGACCGTCCCCAAGTCCGGCTCCAGCGTATCCACGCTCGCCGTCACCTGCACCTCGTACTCGCCGGCCTGCCACGTCGCCGTCTCGAAGTAGTAGGAGAAGCTCCCGTCAGGGAACGTGGTTGTCTCGTAGACCTCGCCCCTTAGCGTGATCTGAATGCGCGCCGACTCCACCGGCTCGCCCAGGTACGTCACCTTCCCGCCGATGCCCACCGAATCGCCCACCTCGATGATGTCCAGCGCTCCCTGGTCGCTCGTCGGATCGTAGAGTTCCAGCGTCAGCGCCTCCGGTCCAAACAGTACCCATCGCTCGGCGCTCGCCGTGGCGCTCCCGTACTCGCCGTCCGCCACGATGCGCACCCGCCCTTGGTGCCCCGGGATCGACAGATTCGACACGATCTCACCGTTGCCGTCGGTCTGGGCGCCCACGCTGCTTAGCGCCACGCCGGCCGTGTCATACGCCGTCATCGAGACGGCGACCCCTTCGACGGGCGCATCGTCGAACGTAGCGCGCACCGTGATCCTGGCCACCTCGTCGACGTTGTACCGGTTTCGTCCCGTCGAAACCGTCAGCTCCAGACCATCCCCGCTCGCCAGGGCGTAGTCGAACGTCGTCGAGTCCTGGGCCTTCGCGCCCTGGTGAGTCGCGTCCGCCACCGCCGTCATCCGGCCGCTGTACCCCGTGGGGATTGCGTAGCCGTATTCCGCCTCGACGGTGAACGCCCCGGCGGAATCGGTCAGGATGCCGACGCCCCAGGATGTATCTCCTTGCTCACCAATCAGCTCGATCTCCACCTGCGCCCCCGACGCCGGCTCACCCCCCATGGTCACGCGGCCGCTAATCGTGACGTTCTGCCCCACCGCGTAGCTCCCCTTGTCGGTCTCCACCGTAAGTCCCAACTCCCCAGTAAGGGCCGCCCCCAGCTCTTTCCAGACGATCGTGATCCCCTCGATCCGCCAATCGTTGTACGGCTCCTGGTACGTATCCGTCACCTGGAAGGCGACGAATCGGCCCTCCTTCGTGTGCAGACCGTACGTGTGGCCCACCTCCAGCGCATTCTCAGCATAGCGCGGATCCCCCGGGTCGGCCGCCTGCGTGACCACCCCCAGGCCCACCACGCCGTAGTCGATCGTCGGCACCCGCACGAACCCTGCCTCCCCCGTGATGGGAAACCCTTCGTTGTAGTAGAAGTCAGGGTCCAGCTCCGGGCGATCCGGTCCCATCTCACCGTCGCGCTGGACCGCCTGAGCGGAGAAGTCGTACCCGTCCTTGAAGCTCCCCTCCCCGCCGAAACTCTCCAGGCTGACCGTAATCGTCTGGGCCGTGTTACCAGGCTGAGTCGCCGTGGTCGGCGCCGCAGCCTCCAGAGGGAGAGACCCGACGAGCGAGAGCAGCAAAATGAACAGGACCATCAAGCGATGTCCCGAACCGATCCGTGATCCTTTCACGATGTGATCCTTTCTCCGGGGCGCAGCCCCTGGATGGTGTATCCATACCTTCGGCGTGCCTACACCGTCGGTGAACGTACACTGACGTTCCGCGATATCTGGTTCTCCCACCCGAAGGGAGCTGAGCCATGTCGCGGCGCCCAGTGTCCGCCGCGTCTCTGACCTGTTCACCGGGCATGGCCGGCCTGCGCGCCGTGCCGAGACACGGCTCAGCCACCTGTGGGGCACCATCACATGAGGAAGCCGTCGTGCAGCGATGGCGTCGCGCTCCAGTGAGCTCAAACAGGACAGGCGACAGTGGAAAATCGAAGGAAAGGAGCAGCCGCAAACCCAAGGTCGAAATCTTGACCCAGCTGAACCGATGCGGCCAACTGCTCGGGCCGTAAGCGACGAAAGTGGCGTTGTCCAAGGTGCTCCATTCGGGCCGCACGGCCCTCTGGGCGCTGCTCCAAGTGCCCGAGCATACCACGGAAAGGAGCGAGAGACAAACGTGACGCCGTCCCCTGGCCCGCTCTTCGGCAGACCGCCCGCCCCAAACTTCACATGCACGCCGCCGACCCCGCCGAGCCTCACTCACACGCACCATGGACTACGGATTACGCATTACGCATTACGGATTACGCAACACGCCTCCCCCTCCCGTCGATTAGCCAACTCTCATCACCTCATGGTAGAATAGGAGGCACCATAATCACCACCCTGGGTTCCACCCGGTGCCGCGCAGACGCCCGCCTGAGCCGCGATGGGACCAGGCCCAGTCCACCTCGGAGGGACGAACATGATGCATCAACGCAGACCGACGTTCTGGGGCATCACGCTCAAGACCATCGTCGCCCACACCATCACCTATTTCGCCGTCGGACTCGTGGCCTTCACCGTCTTCGATTACACAACCCGCTTCGCCGACCCTGCCCTGAGCCAGCTTATGCGGCAGACGGACCACCCGCTCGTTATGGCCGGCCCCCTTGTCCAGCCCATCAGGGGGCTCCTTTTTGGCATCGTCTTCTACCTGCTCCGAGCATCCCTCTTCCGCAATAGGGACGGCTGGTTCCGCATGTGGATCATGCTCGTCTTTGTCGGCATCTTCTCAACCTTCGGCCCGGCCCCGGGCTCCATCGAGGGCTTCATCTACACCACCCTCCCCATCACGGGCCAGCTCGCCGGGCTGAGTGAGGTCCTCCTCCAATCCCTCCTTCTCTCCATCGTCACCTACGTCTGGGTGACCTCCCGCGGCCGAGCCTGGGTGAACTGGGTGCTCGGCATCATCTTCTTCGTGGTCCTTCTCCTCCCCGGCCTGGGGCTGCTCCTCGGGCAGACAACTTTCTGACGCCCATCTCCAGCATCCAATGGCTGACTCCGGCCCGGCAGAACTCTGCGCACCGCGGCGCCTTGGAGTGATGCGCTTTACGCGAAAACGCATACCAGTGACCGCCCCTGTCTGGAGGAAACCATGAACTTGGAACATATGATTGCCCAAATGGAGCGTACGGGCAACGCGATCCGACACCTCGTCCAGGGGATATCCGAGGACCAGGCGTCCTGGAAACCGACGCCCGACGCTTGGTCGGTGGCGGACGTTGTCGACCACCTGGCCTACGAGGAAGTCCACGACTTCCGCGACCGCCTCGATCTAGTGCTCAACCGGCCGGGCGAGCCCTGGCCCGTGGCGGATCCGGCGCGCGGCGTCGGTCAGAGCACAGCCGACGACGTCGGTGAAGAGACCCTTGCCCGGCGCCTCGGCGCCTTTCTCACCGCCCGCCGGACCTCGCTGGAGTGGCTGGCGAGCTTCGAAAGCGCAGCTTGGGATGCCGCCCACGACCCACCCTTCGGACCGATTCGCGCCGGCGACGTGATGGCAGCGTGGGCCGCCCACGACCTGCTCCACCTGCGCCAACTCACCGAGTTGCACTGGGCTTATCTGAGCAGCCGCGTGCAGCCGTACGAGCTCCGCTATGCCGGACCCTGGTAGAGGTGACACCGCGGCCGTGTGGACCGAGATCGAATCATTACAGCCCAGGACTTGAGAGAGTCAAGTAAGGGAGGAACCCAATGCAGAAGATCGAGACCTTTGACGCCCACGAGGGACAGGCGACCACTCTCCTCTTCACCCCAGACGGCGATACCCTGCTCTCAGCCGGCATGGATAACCTGGTCAAGCTCTGGTCGGTTGGAGATTGGGAACCAACAAGCGTGCTGGAGGGCCACCAGAAGAGTGTCAACGGGCTGGCCCTGTCGCCCAACGGTACGCGGCTCGTCACCGGATCCAGCGACACGACCGTCAAGCTCTGGGATCTCTCGAAGGGCGAGGCCGACCTAACGCTCCGGGATCGGAAGAAGGTCGTCGCCGCCGTAGCAATCTCCCCGAACGGCGCCTGGGTGGTCGCGGGCTCCTACGGCGGCCGCGCCACGATCTGGACACTGGAGGGCAGCGAGGTCGTTGGAATTCAGACCAGCGCCAAGAACCTCAGTTCGGTCGCCCTATCACCCGACGGGGAGACCCTCGCCACCGCCGGCCTGGGTGGAGACGTCAACATCTGGGAGGTCCCATCCGGCGCGCTGCTGCAGACTCTATCCGCCCATCAGACCGCCGTCCCCTCCGTGACCTTCGCGCACGGCGGGCAGCAACTCATCTCCCTGGGCTACGAGGGCGCCATCGGCATCTGGAGCACCGAGAGCTGGGAGCTTGAAAGAAAGATAGATCTCGATGCCGAGGCTCCGCGCCGCCTCATCCTGTCTCCCGATGAAGCGAGGGCAGCCGTCGGCCTGGAGGGCGCAGTCGATATCTGGGATGCCCAGACTTGGCAACGACTCGAGACCCTGGAGATCGGCACCAAGGCCACCGGCGGTCTCGCCTTCTCCCCGGACGGGATTTGGCTCGCCTGTGGGGCTGCCGACGGGAAGATCAGAATCTATCGCCGCGCCTAGTCCCATTCAACCGCAGACCTGGACACCCAAGAATGCTTGCACGTCAAGGAGACACTGATGCCCCAGGAGATCCTATCCCACGAAGCCGTCCAGGACATACACCGCACCACTGTGCGCGTTCTCGAGCATGTCGGCGTCGATTTCCCTAGCGCGGATGCCCTCTCGACCTTCCGCGAACACGGCATACGAACCGATGGCTCTCGCGTCTTACTGACTGAAGAACAGCTCTTCGCCGCCCTGGATTCGGCGCCGGAAAGCTTCAAGCTCCACGCACGGAATCCGGATCGCAGCATCACCGTCGGCGCCGACGGTCCGGTGTTCGCGCCCGGATACGGCGCCCCCTTCATCGTCGATGCCGACGGCAACAAGGTCACGCCCACGGTGGACGACTACCGACGGCTGGTGAAGCTGGCCCACGAGCTGCCCAACCAGGACGTGACAGGGCACCTCCTTGTGGAGCCCGCCGACGTGGCGGCCGAGACCGCCCACCTCCAGATGCTCCACGCCCACATAATCCATTCGGACAAGCCCTTCATCGGCAGCGTGGCCGGAGAGCTGGGCGCTCGCCACACCATGGAGTTGCTGGACATCCTCTTCGATGGCCAACTCGACCGCCCCGTGACCCTCGGTGTGATCAGTAGCCTCACCCCCCTGCGCTACAGTCCTGACATGATTCAGGCCCTCATGATCTACGCTCACCACGGCCAGGGCCTCCTCATCGCCAACATGGCCATGGCGGGCACCACCGGCCCCATCACCCTGGCCGGAATGCTGGCCATGCAGAACGCCGAGCTCCTCGCCGGCATCGTCCTCACCCAGCTTGTCAACCCGGGTACGCCCATCATCTGCGGCACGACCTCGACCAACATCCACATGCGCACCGGCGCCCTGACCATCGGCAGCCCCGAGCTGGCGCAGGTCGTCGCCGCCCACATGCAGTTGATCCGCTTCTACGGCCTCCCCACCCGCAGTGGCGGCGCCCTCACCGACGCCAACTACCCCAACGTTCAGGCCGGCATGGAGTCCATGATGGGGCTCCTCACGGCCGTCAACGCCGGCGTCGATTTCGTGCTCCACGCCGGGGGGATCCTCAGCGCCTACCTCGCCTTCTCCTACGAGAAGCTCGTCCTCGACGACGAAATCTGTGGCCGGGTACGCCGCTTCCATGAGCCGGTCCAGGTGAACGAGGAGACCCTTGCTTACGATGTGACCGCGAGGGTCGGCCCTGGGGGGAACTTCCTGCGGGAGAGACAGACGGTGGAGCGCTGCCGCACTGAGTTCTGGGAACCGCCCGTGACCCAGCGCCTCGGCCTCGACGAGTGGGTATCGGCGGGTCGTCCCGACCCGGTCCAGAGAGCACGGGAACGCTGGCAGACGCTGGTGGCAGACCACGTCGATCCACCGTTGGAGGGTACGACAGCGAGGCAGTTGGAGACGTTTGTGGAGGAAAACACGGCGTAAGACATGTCAGGTCTAGAAGACCTGACATGTCTCTTCAGGCTACCTACTCAATCCCTTCAAAGAACGCCGGAAACCGCTCCCTCAGCTCCGAGCGGACATCCCCAAACACACTGGGAGCCTGCGCATACAGCAGCTCCAGCATCCGCACGCCCACATCGCGAATCTCCCACTGCGCCGCCCGGGAGATGCGGATGCGGAAGAAATGGAGCAGCTCCCGGAAATTCATCGTTACGATGATCCGCGTGGCTGCCGCGTTCGGGAGCACGAACCGTGCGTCCTCCTTCTTGATCCCCAGCTCGCGCAGCGCCTCATATGCGTCCGTGACGTCCCCGGCGAAGTCCTTCCAGATCGCCATGGCCTCGTCGTTCTCGACCACATCCGGCGGCAGGACCCACTCCGGATCCCTCATCTCCACATACCGCTGCGATTCCTGGCTGTACGAGGCCAGCCGGTGCCGCACCAGCTGGTGCGAGCACGCCCGTGAGATCCCGCTGATCTCGAAACTCGCGCTCGCGTGCTCGATGATGCTCTCGTGACCTTCCCGAACCCGGGCCTGAATGAATTTCCCCGGCTCCCCCCGACTCTCACTCTGATAGCAGATCCGGCCTGCGTGCTCCAACAGCTCCTCCGGCGTCCCCTCGCCCCGAAGATAGCGCGTGATACCGATCAACTCCACCTTCATACTCATCCTCCCCTGAGCAGCACGTCAACAAAACCACAAAGTGCACCAAGGACACAAGGGACACAACGCACCTTTGCGAGAATTCCGTCAGATCCTCGTCCCCGAAGCCACCGCAATTCGAAACTCAACCCTCGTCAAAACAGCAACCCCCTGCCTTCGCAGGTTCTGCCCCCGCCTCTTCTTTGTGTCCTGAGTGGTCACTCTCACCGACAACAGGTCACATCCGCCGCCAGCTCTCGCGCCCCGCTGTCCACATACCCCACACTCTCGACCAAATGCGTCGTATACTCATCCCCCACCTCCACGATCACCAGAGGATGCAGCCCCGACCGCACCGCCCACCGCGTGCACGCCGACAACACCGCCTGTCCAAACCCCCTCGGTCGGGCCGACGCTGTCACCTGCACGTTGATCCCGGCGAAGTCTGGCGACTTCCAGCCCAGCGCCGCCTCCGCCACCACCTCGTCCCGCGCCCTGACCAGAAACCGCGGTCGCCCCTCGATCCCTTCCTCCGCCACCACCAGGACATTGACCGTGTGCTCAAATCGCGAGAGATCGATCTCGTAGACCCGGCTCGTATGCGGCTGGGACATCACCACCACCGATGACACCGCATCCTCGAGGTCCGGCGTCGTGATCAGATAGTATGGCCGGCCCGGCTCCAGCGCCTCGTGCAGCAAGTCCGCCGCCACGTCCACATCCGGCGTCCGCAGCACCACCGTGGGCTGGAACAACCGCTGCCCCGTCTGGCAGACTGCCACGAACCCATCCACCCTCCCCTTCGCGTCCTCGTGCACGTGAAGCTCCGTCCGGCCCGGATCATGATAGAAGGCGTAGTAGGCATACAGCGCATCGCCCGAAGCCGACAGACTCAACATCGATCGCACCTTAAGGCGCTCCGCGTCGATATCCCCCATTCTCAAACTCACGACCCACCGCCCGACCAGTTCTTGAACACCGGCAGGATAAGCACCCGCCACGGCACCGATACCTCGACGGAAGACCCGACGGTCGGCGTCAGCATGCCTGGGGCTCTTGCCCCGTATGCCTCGTTGGACACGCGCCCGCCCGTCGGCACATTCACGACACTGACACCGAGCGTCCGACTGAGCATCTTCCCCGGCAGCAATCCAGGCAGGGTCCAGGTTACAACGCTGCCGTCGGAAACGTACGGTTCGGTCGCTGCCGCAAGCTCTGTCCCCGAGGGGATAGCGTCGCTCAGCACAGCCCCAACTGTGGGGACCGCCCCCGTGTTGGTCAACGAGAGCGTGTACGTCACGTAGGTCTCCAGCATCCGACTCCACACGGCAGCATCTTTCGAAAGCGACAAGTTGGGTACAATTGCCTCGGACGTACTCGTGTAGGCCGCGCTGCCCACGACGCCAGCGCCTGACACCCTTAGAGCGCTCGTTAAGGGCCCCTCATAACCATCGGCAACTGTCGCGACAACCGTATCGGTCCACACCGCGCCGGTACCCAGGCCCGAAGCCGTCCACGTAACCGTGCCAGATGGGACCACCTGCGGCGGCAACACAGCCGTGATCTCGAGGTTCACCGTCTCGGTCCCAGTATTCGTCACCCGGAACGTATGAGTCACCAGTGCCCCTGCAGACACGGGGTCAGGCGTAGCAGCCACCGAAAGGCCAATCTCGGTCTTCTGGACCGCCGCCAAGGCATCCACAATCCCCCACCCGTACACGTGGTTCGGCACGTCCGTTGGCCCATCCCCCCCGCATGATTGAGACGTCGTTTGTGCCCGCGCCGACCGCTCCAGAACCCATTCCGTAGCATCGACGTCGCCGCGCAGCTGCGGCGCCGCGGACCAGAGCAAGGCCGCCGCCCCCGCGACGTGGGGGCCCGCCATCGACGTGCCGCTCATCCGGTCGTATCCGCCTCCCGGTACGCAGGATCGCACGCTTACCCCCGGGGCGGAAATATCGGGCTTTCGTCGTCCCGACCCGTCGACCGTGACCGGCCCCCGGCTGCTGAACGACGCAATCCCATCACCGGAATTCGTGGCCCCCACCGAGAACGACGCATCGTAGATGGCCGGCGGATCCTTCACCGTGCCGCAGCTGGAACCGCTATTCCCGGCCGATGCCACCACCATAATACCCGCTGCCCGCACGTTCTCCACCACCGTCTGCAGCGTCAGCGGCTCGCACCCCTCTCGAGGCGGGCACGTCCATGAGTTGTTGATCACGTGCGGTGCCAGCGCAGGTTCCCCGTCCGTCAGCGGGTCGCCGCCCACCGGGTACGGTGCCAGGAAGAACTCGAAGCATTCCATATAGCTTGCCGGCGTGCCCCATCCCTCATCCATATTTCGGCACCCAATCCATTGTGCCCCCGGCGCCACCCCAATCTGATTCCCTGCGCCGTCGTTCCCCACAATCGTCCCCATCGTGTGCGTGCCGTGCCGGCTGTCGTCGCACGGCACCGGCGAATCCGCGCCGCAGTCACTCCCCGTCGTGTGGATCGCATCGTGCCAGTTGTAGTCGTGCGTGACCGTGACGCCGTCGTACCCCCGGTACTGATCCATCAAGGCCGGATGATCCCAGTCGTAGCCCGTATCCTGCCCCGCCACCACAATCCCCTGCCCCGTGAACCCCTGAGCCCAGAGGTCGTCCGCACGGACCCGCAGGACGTTCCACTCGATCCCCTCGACCGCCTCCGCACCCAGCGCGCCCTCCGTCGGCTGCGGAAGATCCTGATGTACCCTCGGATTCCCCACAATCCGCTCCACCTCAGGGCGCGCAGCCAGGCTGCTCAAGAGCTCACGATCCGCCCCGAGTGCGATGGCATTGACCACGTAGAAGGACCGGTAGGCTACCCCGGCCCTGTCCAGATCCCTGCGCAGCCCTGCCTGCGATCGCAGTGCTGTCTCCCGCAGGGCCTCGTAAACGAAGCGCGTCTTCGCCTCCCGGTCGCGAAGGTCCTCTGCTCCACGTAGATCCGCCTGTTCCCCGAGCAGAACCAGAACCTCCGCCGGATCGCCGTCGGCCGTCGCCTCCCAGACCTGCTCGGCAATGGGCACGGGACGCGCGGCGCCCGAGGAAGCCCCGGGCGTTCCGACCAGAGAGAAGACGAGAAGACCGACCACAGCCAGTGTGGAGGTGAGACCGAGGGTTTTTGACGTATTCATTGGCAGGGGATTATAGCAGAAACATAGGCTTGACAAAAGCCATTGCCCATGGATAATCCTACCAGTCCGGCTTGGAAGAGCCAGACTAAGCACGAGGGAATGAACACCCGTCTAGCCGGTAGCACCGGCCGTCGGTAGCACCGGCCG
>CAZIWL010000022.1:0-4438 GCA_964542755.1 uncultured Anaerolineales bacterium | reverse complement strand
CGGTAGCACCGGCCGTCGGTAGCACCGGCCGCCGGCAGCGTCGGTGACGCAGGAGAGCGGGGGCGGGTTCTGGACGTTTGACGTAGTCTCTTGGAGGACACATGGCAAACCTATTGGAAGTGACGGACGCGACGTTTGAGAGTGAAGTGCTGCAGGCCGATCAACCTACCCTGGTCGACTTCTGGGCCGCGTGGTGCGGGCCGTGCAAGATGGTGGCGCCCGTGGTCGAGGAGATCGCCGAGGAGTACAGTGACCAGTTGAAGGTCGCCAAGATGGATGTGGACGACAACCGAGACACGCCGTCCGCGTACGGCATTCAGGGGATTCCCACGCTCATCCTTTTCAAGGACGGCGAGGAGGCAGCCCGCATCGTCGGGTTCCGGCCCAAGGCAGGCATGATGGAGGAGCTTAAGCCACACCTATCGCTTGACTAGGGGTCCACAAACGAGTTGTCGCCCGTGGCGGTGCGTTGCACCTCACGAGCGTATGCTTGCCACGTATGCCAGTCAAGACTGGTCAGTACACGGGTGCCACGGGCCTCCAACCATCGACGATCTGCGCGAGAAGTCGTTAGCGCACCCCTTGATTAGGTGTCGCTTGACTGCGCTCCGCAATTGTGGTATAGTCGTACAACAATCGAAGATAACAAAGACGACGATCGGGAAGAGTAGGTGTCAGCGCTAGGTTCAGAGAGTCGGGCACTTGAGTCCGAGGGTGACTCAGGGGCTGTGAGCCCGATACCGACCGCGATACTGAATGGGCCCGGGAGTCGCCCGCCGAAACGGGAGACCGGAGTAGGTAGGGCCGGAGACGCCACCGTTATCACGGCCGAGGGTATCGTCCAGGAAGACCCGTAGAATCGCTGCAACGTCCGACGGGACCGTACCTGCACCAGAGTGAGGCTGGCTTTTCACGCACAACGCGCTTTCATGGCGCGTTTTTTCGTTTCTTAGTCCTGTGTGAACAGAAGCCGCCTAACCAGGGTGGCACCACGGGTGTCCGGACCTGAGTGTCCGAAATCAAACGCTCGCCCCTGCAAAGGGGTGGGCGTTTTCTGTTTCTGGCAGTTGCCGAATCCCGAGGGCCGCGAAACGCGCCCGCCGGGCTGGAGGAGGAAGAAAATGATCGATCGAAAACGAGTGTTGACCGGCGATCGGCCGACGGGCAAGCTCCACCTGGGTCACTACGTGGGGAGCCTCAAGAACCGCGTGCTGCTCCAGGGGCAGCTCGACAGTTTCTTCATCATCGCCGATTTGCACGTCCTGACCACACGTCCAGAAAAGGAGCACGTCCAGGAGATCAGCCGCACTATCCACGAGATCGTGCTCGACTACCTAGCCGTCGGCATTGATCCGGAGGAGAGCACCATCTTTGTCCAGTCGGCGATTCCTGGGACCTATCAGCTCAACCTCTTCTTCGAGATGCTCGTCAGCGTGCCCCGTTTGGAGCGCGTGCCCAGCATTAAGCAGATGGCGGCCAACGCGCACCTGGAGTCGATGCCCTTTGGGCTCCTCGGCTATCCGGTGCTCCAGGCTGCCGACATCCTCCTCCCCCGTGCTCACCTCGTCCCCGTCTCCCGGGACAACAAAGCCCACGTCGAAATCACCCGCGAGATCGCCCGCACCTTCAATCGCTACTACGGGAACGTCTTTCCGGAGCCCGAGGCCGTCCTCGGCCATATGCTCGTCGGCACCGACGGCGAGGCCAAGGCCAGCAAATCCCGCGGCAACGTCATCTACCTCTCAGACGATCCACAGACCGTGGAGCAGAAGGTGCGTACTATGTACACCGACCCCAATCGCATCCGCGCCGATGTCCCCGGGCGGGTCGAGGGGAACCCCGTCTTCATCTATCACGACGCCTTCAACGATGATGAGGACGAGGTAGCTGAGCTGAAGGACCGCTATCGCAAGGGCAAAGTCGGCGATGTGGAGGTGAAGAGGAAGCTTGCCGGCGCGATCAACCGCTTCCTGGACCCGATCCGAGAGCGGCGCGCTCGCTTCGCAGCGCGGTCGGGCCTCGTCCAGGAGATCCTGGCCGCCGGTAACAAGCACATGCGGGAGGAATCCGAGGAGACGATGGCCCTCGTGCGCGAGGCTATGGGCCTGCCCGGCCTCGAATCGCTGCCGGGGAACGGGGGCGGCGCGCCCCCGCCCGGCCTGGTCTATTGCTAGTCCCTAACTGGTGCGGGCCGCGGCCCTGCAAGCGGCCGCCCCGCACTGGCGAGAAACCCGTACAGAGTAGCACTATCAAGGAGAGACCCATGACTGAGCAGATCAAGTTCCTACTGGAAGAGAAAGAGCTACCCAAAGCGTGGTACAACATCGCGGCGGACATCACCTTCGACGTACCGCCCTTGCTCCACCCGCAGACAAAAGAGCCAACCAAGCTCCCGCCTCCTCTCTTCTGCGACGCCCTCGTCGAGCAGGAGGAATCGAAGCAGAAGTTCATCGAGATCCCCGAGCCTGTCCGCGAGGTCCTCAGCCTCTGGCGGCCGACCCCCCTCCTCCGCGCCCGCCGTCTCGAGGAGGCGCTGGATACACCCGCCCACATCTACTTCAAGTACGAGGGCGTCAGCCCGCCTGGCAGCCACAAGCCCAACACGGCCGTCGCCCAGGCCTATTACAGTAAGGAGGCCGGCGTCAAGCGGCTCACCACCGAGACCGGGGCCGGCCAGTGGGGCAGCGCGCTCTCCTTCGCCTGCAACCTGCTCGATATGGAGTGCAAGGTCTACATGGTGAAGATCAGCTACGAGCAGAAGCCCTATCGCCGGGTCATGATGCAGACCTGGGGCGGCAGCGTCACGCCCAGCCCCAGTGAGGAGACCCGCGCCGGCCGCGCCATTCTGGAGAACGACCCCGACTGTCTCGGCAGTCTCGGCATGGCCATCAGCGAGGCCGTCGAGGTCGCCGCTATGGACGACGAGGCCAAGTACTCCCTCGGCAGCGTCCTCAACCACGTCTTGCTCCACCAGACCGTCATCGGAGAGGAGTCCCTCAAGCAGATGGACATGGCGGGCGAATACCCCGACGTCGTCATCGGCTGTGTCGGCGGCGGCAGCAACTACGCCGGGCTCTCTTTCCCCTTCCTGCGGGACCGTCTGACCAACGGCCGGGAGACCCAATTCGTGGCCGCCGAGTCCACCGCCTGCCCGACCATGACCAGGGGCGCCTACGCCTACGACTATGGCGACACCGCCCACATGGCCCCCATCGCCAAGATGGACACCGTGGGCCACACCTTCGTCCCCGCGGGCATCCACGCCGGCGGCCTCCGTTACCACGGCATGGCCCCGCTCATCTCGGCCCTCCACCGCGAGGGTTACATCGAGCCGCGGGCTTACCCGCAGCTCCAGGCCTTCGACGGCGCACTCCTGTTCGCCCGCACCGAGGGCATCATCCCCGCGCCCGAAACGGCCCACGCCATCGCCGCCACCATTGAGGAGGCGGAGAAGGCCAGGGAGGCGAATGAGAAGCGCGTCCTCCTCTTCGGCTTCAGCGGCCACGGCCACTTCGACATGGCCGCCTACGAGGCCTACTTCAAGGAGGAGCTGGAGGACTACGAGCATCCCGAGGAAGCCATCAAGGCTGCCATGTGCCAGCTCCCCGACGTCCCCAACCTCTGCAAGTAGCCAACCTCTTCGCGGCATGTTGATACGGAAAGGCGAGGGCTTCGAAACCCTCGCCTTTTTCTCTGTGCCTCTCTGTGCTCCTCTGTGTACCTCTGTGTCTCTTCTTAATCCTCTTGAAACAGCCTGAGCCACTGATCGACCTCATCCGCCGACAGATTCACATCCTCTTTCGCTCCACCCGGCGCGACCGGCGACGGGTCCAACACCTCCACAAATTCCTCCGACCGAACGACCCGCGCATCCCGGCGTTCCGCCGCAGCAATCACCTCCCGATCCGACGTCACCACCGCCAGCCCCCGCGGATTCCGCGACTCCCGAATCCGCTCCATCAACACCCGATCCGCATTCCTCCCCGTCGGCGCGAACACCACCTCCACCCGACCGCCCGAGAGCGCCTGCGACCGTCCCCCCGGCAGCCCTCGATCGAACACCACCGTCACCCGCTTTCCCGTCCGCCCCGCATACGCCTGCAGCCGCGACACCAACCGCGCCTCATCGTGCGGATCTTCCAGGTCAATATCCGGCAGCCGCCCGATCAAATTGTGCCCATCGATCAATACTGGCATACCTCAACCATCAAGGTGAATCCGTCGGCCCCATCTCCGCATTGTCCATCCCCGCGATTAACCACCTCCTGGAGCCCGGGACAACGATGCTGCCTCACCCTGCCTTTCTCCGTGCCTCTCTGTGCTTCTCTGCGCCACTCTGTGTCACGCCTTTCTCTGGCACCATCCGCCCCTATGCCGAGGAGCTTAGCCGGACGTTGAAGACGATCTTGGTGTAAATGTCGAGCACCAGATAGAGCAG
>CAZIWL010000021.1:0-46221 GCA_964542755.1 uncultured Anaerolineales bacterium | reverse complement strand
GCCCCATAGAGCAGGGTCGCGGCGACTAAGCCGGCCGACAGCCGTGCCATGGCCAGAGGCTCGCGCCAGGTAGAGAAGGGCAGAAACGGGAGGACGGCAGCCTGTGCGAACAGGATCGACGTCCACGGATGGGGGCCTACGAGTACGTGGTCCCGGACGGACGTCCCGATCGCCCAGAGCGTGGGTAGGACGAAGAGGGGGCCCTGCACGGCAAGCAACAGCCAGAACGCCGACCAGCTCACGCTGCTGACCCGCAGCAAACCACCGAAGGGCAGCCATTCGAAGGGCGTGGCCACGGCGCCTCCCGAGGCCACGCCCGGTTCGCCCAGCCAGAACCAGAGTACGCCCTGCCAGGCCAGAAAGGGCACGAGCGCTCCCAGTCCAAGCCCGAGGCCGCGCCGCCACTGCTTCTCCCATAGGAGGTAGAGTAACAGGCCGGCTACGGCGATGAGAGCAGTTTCCTTGGCAAGAGCTGCCAGTGCCAGCAGGCCGCTTGCTACTCCATACCGCTTCTCGGCCCACACCCAGAGCCCTCCCTGAATGAGGCAATGGGCCAGGGGCTCGGTAAGGTCGAGACGCAGCCCGGCCATCAACCCGCCGTAGAGCCCGTACGATAGCGCGTACCAACGACTCGCACCATGCAAGACGAGGAACCGCTCCGTGAACCAGGTGCCCGCCGCCAGGGCCGCCACGTTTACCAGGATCAGCGTCCAGGGAATGGCAGGCCTCCAACCCAGGGCCAACGTGCGCGCAAGCATGGGGTATAGAATGCGCTGGTAACGGTAGGCTGGTCTGTCGCACCGCTGCCACCCGTCTCCTGGATCCCTGGCGATGAAGTAGGCGAACTGGCCGTCATAACCTTCGGTACCCTGGGGGACGCCGTCGCCGTACCTGCTGCCAATCATGGCAAAGGAAAGGGGATCACCTCCGTAGCGCGCCAGCGTTAAGGCGACGTACGCCACGCTCACCAGGAGCACAATCATCCAGGGCGTGACACGGCGTTTGAAGGTCAAGGTCTCTTTCTGGGTCTGACGATAAGGCTTAGAAGAATCAGTCCGAGTGCCGCGACGCTCACGGCCGCTCCGACGAGCACCGACGCGGGCCGGTAGACCATCTCGACTACGTGCTCACCCGCGGTCAGCTGGACGGCCCGAAAGGCATGATTCGCCCGCAGAAGCGCCGTAGGCTCGCCGTCCACCCGCGCCTGCCAGCCCGGATACCACGTGTCTGCCAGCACGAGATACCCTGGCGCGTTCAGAACGGTCCGTATTGTAACGCGGTTGAGACCGTCCCGCAAAACTGGCTCCGCGAAGGGGGGGCGGGTCTGATCGGATTGGCCTTGATCCGACGGGTCACCGTCTAGCAGGACGACCTGTGCAGGGTCAAAGGAGGGAGAGCTGACCGCCGCCAGCGTCCTGGATGCGGGAACGGGGCTGGCCCGGTGGACGATCCAGGCGCGTCCCGGGACATTGGGCATGCGGTAGAAGTCAACCAAGGCACCGCTGTGCACGCGTTCTCCAGTCGGCCCCGCGCCGTCCGTGGCGACGTGGGTCACGCCCATGGCTCTCAGTACCCCCGGTTCCTCCACGGCGGCATCCAGCAGGTCGGCGTACCAGTCGATCAGCAGCGGGTCGAAGTTGTTGGCCGACGCCACCTGGTCCAGCATGCCCGCGTTGGGGATCTGGTCCTCCCGCATGCCCCACCAGCCCTTGAGATCTGAGGGCCCGAAATCGTCGAAGCTTAGATAGTCGAACTTGACGCGGTACAGCGCATCGTACGCCAAGTCGTGGTGGCTGGGATCGACCGGCCAGTAGACCCGTGGGTGCGCCATGGCGTCGCGGAGAACCTCGGCTGTTCTCGTCACCCCTTGATACAGCGACCGATCCACACTGGGGACGCTAGGCCAGCCCACGGTCAGGAGGTCCAGGGCGACGAAAACGAGGACGGCGGACCGCCACGCGATGAGACCCGGTGCATGGGTCCTCACGAGCTGGCTTCGAACCAGCGCCAGTGTCCCCGTGATACCCAGTGCGATGCCCAGGCGCGCCGTCGCCGGTCCGAACGTGGCCGGCACAGCCGGGACCAGTCGGGGAGCGGCCAGGCCCGCCACGAGGAGCGCGCCGCCGACGGTTATGACCAGCGGACCCTCCTTACGAGGTGTCCCCCTCCGCAGCCAGCAGTGGAGTCCGATGCCGGATGACAGGGCCAGCGCCACGGTGCTGACGGCCAGCCAGCGCGTCGGTGCTTGAAAGAGGTCGAAGCCCGGGATTCGGCGGAACAGAAAGGGGAAGACCGGCGTGTTCTCCCCCAGGGCAAGCACCAGGCCCACCAGCGCGCTGCCGAGCCAGAAGTGCGTCAGTCCCCGATACTCGCCCGCCCAGGCTGAGGTACGGGGGGAACCGACGCTCCCTTCCCCCTTGCACGGGTCGGGTGGTGCGGCGGCGGGGTTGGACCTGCGCGCGCCCCCCACAGATAGAGCCGCCGCCGCCCCCGCCAGGAGGAACGGCAGCACGCCGACGTAGAGCGCGTCCTCCCACTGGGCGCCGTAGCCCCAGTACGTCCCCCGGCCCGGCGTGCCGAAGAACCCGGGGGCCAGGGCGGTGATCAGCCGCCAGGGCCAGAGGGAATAGGTCATCGCCACGTCGGCATGGACGCCCCCGGACCGGTGCGAGTTGAGCAGCAATTCGGCTGTCGGAAGCAGTTGGATGGCTGCCAGCCCCACACCCAGGACGAGGGAGAGCGCGGGTAGCCCCCCTGATCTAACGACTTCCAAGAGCCAGTTCCCGTGAACGGCTTTGCGCGCCTTGACGCCGTCCTCTTGCCCCCACTGCTGTCCTCTGCGGTAGATCGCCTGTACGGTGCGGAAACCGGCGTAGGCCGCGGTCAGCACCCCCCCATAGAAGGCCGTCTGCGCGTGGCCGGCCAGGAGGCCCAGTCCCACAGCAAGCCCCATCAGCGATGCCGCGCGCAGACCCGTGCCTGGGGCCGGCCGCCCGCGTACCTGTGCCCGCACGACCACCTCCGCGCGCCAGAGCCAGACGGCGATCCAAGGGAAGGTGAGGGCGACGCTGGGGAAGAGCGCGGCCCGGGCGACCAGGAACCCGCTTCCCTCCATGGCGAGTGCTCCTACGAGGGCGGGAAACCGGTCCAGCCCCACCGCGCGGCCCCAGGCGTAGGCCCCCCACCCCGCCAGCGCGATGTGGAATGCCACCGTCCAGCTCAGGGCCACCTCCGCCGGCAGCAGGAGATGTAGCCCATTCAAGGGATAGAAGGCCGCCGTCTGATAGTTGGCTGCCAGCGGCGCGCCGCAGCCCACCAGGGGATTCCACAGCGGCAACTGACCGCTCTGCCACATCTCCGCGGCCAGCTTCTGCCATGGCACAAACTGAAGCAGGGGAGTGCCCCAATAGAACGCCTCGCCGGCGAACAGGGGCCGCCAGAGGAGGGCCGCAGAGAAGAGCGTGATGAAGCCGTACGGGCCCGCGACCCGCAGACTTTGGCGCACCCTGGCCGTCAGGCCCTCACGGGAGCGGATTGTGCTCACGCTACAGCTCCACCTGGAACACGGCATACGCCCCTTGCTTATGCCGTTGCCGGAGATAGGGCGCCGCCCGGGGATCGAAGCTGCCGAGTGTTCTTTCCTCCGGCCCCCAGAAGACGTAGTCGACCCCGTACCGCTTCAGGAGGTCGCGTCTCCAGCCGTCGTCGGTCGAACCGTCGAAGAACCGTGCGACCTCGTCACGTTTTTCGGCTGCCCTGTAGCTTTCGGCTCCGTGACCGACGAAGACCCGGGCCCCCACCCTCGACGGGATGGTGTTGCCGCTCTCATACGACGCGAGGATGACGTCGTTATCGTTCACCCGCTGGGCCAATTGGTCCAGGACGGTGGCCTCAGCTCGATCCCGGTAGATAGGGGAGGGGCGATCGCCGAGAGCCTCCGTCGTCCTGGTCAGCAGCATGACGTTGGTGGGTACCAGGACGAGCAACACCGCCAGAGCTGCCAGGCGCCATCTCAGCCTCGGTAGGTCCCCCTCAACGTAAGTGATTCTCCTCAGTCCCTCCGCTGCAAGCAGGTACAGGGGTACCTGGATGGCCTCCGTGAGCCGCCGCTGGAGATTGAAGGGAACGTAGGCCAGAAAGGGCACGACCGCGATCCACACCACGGGGAGCCACGCTGGCCAGGCCGCGCGCCACGCCTCCGGCACGGCGGCCATGCCCAGGGCCAGCGGAAGCCCATAGGCTGCCAGATAGTGGGCTGGATGTGGGGAGAGCACCTGATTCTGGGCTGCCCAGGCGGCGTACACCGGGTGGCTGCTGAATCGCCAGACACTGTAGATCACCATGGGGGCGGAGAGGAGACCGGCTATGAAGCCCAACGCAGCCTCCGTCCACGCCACGCGGCGTCGACGCACGCAAAGCACCGCCCACACTGAGCCCATAACTGCCCATGCCACGGCCACGTAGAAGGGTACCACGACGCCCATCAAGAGCCATGCCAGGCCCGCCAGGCCCGCGGCTCGCCATTGAGGCGCTTGGATGGAACCCGCGACGCGCGCGAGCCCCGGTCGACCGGCTTCTCGGGAATCTGGCTGATCGGTCGTCGTGGGCAGCCAGGCCTCCATCAAGGCCATCAGCCCTGTCAACAGCAACGTGCGCGCCAGGGCAATGTGGGGGAAGGCGAACAGTACCAGGAAGGTGAACCCCTCGGGTAGGATGAAGTCGAGCGGCGTGCTGCCGAGCCAGTTCGACTTGCCCAGGGTCACCAGAAGCCATCCCAGGCCTCCCCCATACGTGACCAGCACCCAGGCCAACCGCCGTACCTCGACACGTCGTGTCAGCAGGGCTAGGAAACGGTAGATTGTCACCAGCAGTCCCGCGCCGAAGGCTACCCGTGCGGCGTGGTAGACCCAGATCAGTTTCTGGGTCAGATTGCCCCCGGGAAGGAGGGCGGCGACCTTACCCAGGAGCCGATGGAAGAGGAAGAAAACAGCGCCCGGATGGGTCTCCGGCGTGTAGGGAATGTGGAAGAGCCAGGCTCCCTCCGCCCCCTGCCGCATTTTGGCGATGTACGACGTGCAATCGCTGATGGCGTAGACGAAGCCGCTGAAGACCCGCTCCTCGTCGGATAGGATGGTGCCCACGACATAAGGAATGGACGTGATGACCATGGCCACGATCGTGCCCAGCAGCACGAATCGGCGCTCTGACGCGGTCGTCAAGCGCTCGGTGGGCCGTCGTTCCTTGGTTGCCTCAACCATCTTGTCGTCTCGTCCAAGTGACGATCGTCCACCCGGCGAGGGCCAGGGCTGTCGCGGCTGAGACGGCCCCTCCGAGCATCAACGGCCAGGTCCGATAGGCATAGAGAATCGTCCCGTCTGCCAGGGCGAGCGTGGGAGTGCCCTGGGGGGGCTCCGGCCCCTTGGCTTCCAGGTTCCGATAGAGGAAGACGCCGTCCATACGGTCCACGAACTGGAAGCCGCCCTCACTGTCGTCGCCGCCGTTGGACAGGGGGAGTGGATACGCTGCCGCGACGTATCTCACACCCAGTTGACCGAGCAAGGCCGGGTCCGGGCACACGTCGCTCAGAGCGTGCCCGATAGTGTCCCCTTCTGGAACCGGGGGCAGCGTGACGGAGTAATCGGGCTGGGCCGGTAGCCCGGCAGCCCGCGTCAGGTACCCCGCATAGGCCTCGAGTTGGACCGGATCAACGCCGTCGGCCAGCTCCACATCGTAGGTCTCCGCCACGTGCTGTGGGATGCTGTAGCTCGGCGAGTAGACCCGGAACCGGGCGGGCTGGTCCGCCAGCCACTCCGCGGCCGCTCGACCGCGCTCGAAGACCTCGACCGGTGGGCGTGCCCCGATGAGCGTGAGGTCGACGGCAAGCAGGTCGACGGCGACCAGGAGCACGAGGGCGGCTGCCATCACAGACCGGATGGGTTTTGCCACTGCCATCGAGCAGCCGAGCCGGGCTATGATACCGGCCGAAAGCGGTGTGATCACTCCGAACGTGATCAGGTTGAGCGGTGGGCGGCCCATGGTCATGGCGTAGCCAGCCAACAGCATCGGTGGAAGGGCTCCTGCGCCAAGGAGCATGTAGCCAGCCAGGCGGGATGGATGGAAAGACCGACAGCTGGTACGACGTGCCAGATCCCCCAGCCCCACGCCGGCGGCGGCCGCCACGGACGTCGTCACCAGCACCCATGCGCGCGGTGGGACGCGCAGCAGGCTCAGCCCGGGCACCAGCCGCCACAGGAAGGAAAAGAGCCCGCCGTGCCGTCCCAGGCTGAACCAGGCGCCGAAGACGGCCAGGGTGACCAGCCAGCCTGCCAGCCAACGCCGTTCTCGTTCGCGCCACAGAGACCTTACGCCGACGGCGGCGAGGATCAACGTACTCGGGCCGATGTACGTCATCCATTCGTGGAAGCCGCCGTAATCTCCCAGCACCAGTCCCCCGAGGTACCGCCATGGGAGCGACCAGACAGCTCCGTCCGATAGGCTCATCGCAGCTCGCGTCGTGTCTGGGAGCAGGGCTGCGCTCGGGACCCATTGGCAGGCCGCCAGGCCTATGAAGGCACCGACGAAGAGAAGCGCTGGACTGCTTGCCTTGATCAGCCGATTGCGGACAGTCCCGTGCCGCATCCATTCAGGGGATCTCTCGTCGAAGTCAGGCCCGCTCAGCACGTACGTTGTCAAGAGAAGGCCCGTCCCAATCACCGTGTAGGCTGCCAGGCGGACGTCGGCGCAGAACTGGATCGCCAGGGCAGTCCCGCCGGCTGCGGCCCAGAGCAGCCTCGTTCGTGCGTCCCCCCGACAGGCCTCCAGGGCACAGAGAAGCACTCCAGGCAGCCATGCCCACGCCTGGGTCCAGCCGATGTGGCCCGCGCCGAGATGAGCGAGCAGCTTCGGCGAGGCTCCATAGGCGACGGCTGCCAGCAGACTGCCCCAAGAACCCGCCCCGAGCTCCCTTTCCACCAGCCCCTTCATCCACACACCAGCTAGCACCAGATGGATCAGCGCCGACAAGTTGAAGCTCGTCTCCAGGGGAATCCAGGGCAGGAAGAGGAGCAGCCAGTTCGGTGGATAGTAGAGTCCCGTGAGAGGATTGGCGGCGAAGGGGACACCGCTCATAATCGTCGGCCGCCAGATAGGAAAGCGTCCCTCCTGCCACAGCGTCCGGCGCGCGAACACGGCGTTCGGCCAGTGGGTGACCGCCAGGTCCGACACGGGGGCGCCGTCCTTCCACAGCCACCAGGACGGGTGCCTGACGACGGGCCAGCCTAGGACGAGCGCCAGGAGCGTAAGAACGAGCACGCTCAGGACCCAGGATCGACCGCGAGCCTTGCCGGGGACTCGGTCAGGGGAGTTCATGGATGGCGTAGATCCGCGTAGTGCCTGTCTGAAAGACGAGCTCTCCCCCCGGAGGATCTTCCCACGCTGGGGTCGTCAGCATCCGCTCTCGAGGCCCCAGCAGGACGGTGTCCACGCGGTTACGCTCCAGGAAAGCCGTCCGCTGCGCGTCGTTCATCGTACCCGTCCAGTATGCCCTGACGTCCCGCAGACGGGCTTCCGCATCCACCGTCTCGAACGGGTGACCGTAGACCACGCGCTGCCCCGACCAGGCCGGAACGAAGGTCCCCATCTGAGGGCTGCAGAGCACGACGTGTTTCGATGGTGCCTCCGCGAGGTCGCGCAGCCAGCTCAGTGCTGCCCATTCTCCATCCCGCAGGTACAGCCAGGTGTCCGGGCTTGAGGCCTGAGGTCCCACCGCCGCCGTTGACGCCACGGCGATCAAGAAGACCGGGGTCAGAGCGGTGAGCGCGATGATGAGAGCGCGTACCGGGCCCCGCCACCGGGAATGAAAGGCCTTCCGCACCCCATACCACCAGCCCATCCCGGCCAGCACGCCCATGGGTACGCCGAGCCCGATGCTGAGCCTCCGCTGCAAGGGGATGGGGAGGATCATCCCCACCACGGTGACGAACACCCACCCCAGCAGAAGGACGTCAAGGTCTTTTCGACGCCGCGCCGCCGTGACGGCGCCTCGCAGAGCGAGCAATAGAATCAGTCCGTAGCTTAGGGCCCAATCCCACAACGGTGGCGACGGCGTAACGTTCTGCGCGTGCCACGCCGCTAGCACCGGATCCGAACGGATGGCCCACTGCGCGTACAGGGGATACGGCAGCGCCGCTGCGGCTGCGCCAACGACCCATGTGGCGCTCCGCCAGGGGAGACCCGCCTCCCCCCGGTCACGGCCCGCAGCTGCTCGTGCAGCCACGGTGATTGCCAGAGCCCCGAACGTGGGCACCAGACCGAAGGGCTGGATGATCCCCAGCGCCACCGCGGCCGAGACCAGCGTCAGGCCCCATGCGCGTCTCCTCCGCCTGCAACCGTCCACACCCTCCAGGCCGATGAGGCCCAGCCCGCACACCCCAATGAGTGCCATTAAGCCGATGGCGAGGGGGAAGTGCGCGTTCGCCATCAGCGCGTAGGCCGGAAACGCCTCCGGTACCCACAGGTCCGCTGTCCGTATACCGAAGAGCGGCGTCAAGAGCCAGCCTAACCCAGATCCGAGCGCAGTCAACAGGAACGTCGTGACACGCCCCTGGTGTTGCTCCAAGGACGCGGCCGCAAGAGCATAGATGGCCCTGAGCATTCCCAGCCCCGTTAGGATCCGTGCTCCGTGATAGACGCCCACGAGTGGAAGCCCCAGCCACCGGGCGAAGTGACCCAGGAGGAGATGGTAGAGGAAGATGGAGGCGCCGGGGCTCTCCTCGGGCGTGAAGCCCAGGTGGAAGCGCCAGGACCCCTGGAATCCCTGGCGCATCTTCGCCAGGTAGGAATGGCCGTCGATCGGGTTGAAGACGAAGCCGGTGAAATGGCTGTCGGCCGGCGTCGCAGCCCATGCGATGACATAGGGCAGGTTGCTGAAGAGCAGAAGAGCCAGGCAGGTCCAGGCGAGCCGAGATCGTCCCCGGCAGTCCACGTTCACCCCCGTTTCTAGCGCGCTGGCGCGATTGTAACACGGTTTGGTGACCTCACCAAGCCGTGCTCTCTGGCGATGGTGACGCAGGGCTACTGTGGACCCGTCTATTGGCTCTTCTGAAAAAGGTGCTCACGGTGCCTGGCACCTGGCCTTCGAAAGCTTCTTTCGATAGAGCCATCTATACCACCCTTGTCGGCGGCCCCCTCGCACTTCGTTTGTGTTGCTTGTTCCTGCAACTCCGCGGTGGAGGTTTCGTATTGAGTGTAGGTACTGGAGCTCCCGAAGAGCAAGTGACCTTAAGCAGAAGCTAACGGCACATTAACACCGTCTTAATGCCGGATGTCTAGTCCAGCGTGTTGGGCCGACCCCTGTGGGAATGCGACGCGACGGAATGTGGGGCTGCCGTCTCGAGGCTCCAACGGAACTCAAACGATGTCCAACGGCATGCCAAACGCTTGCCGACCCAAGACGCCGGCTTCAGATGGTATACTGGAGGTCGGTGATCGATAGCGAGCTTTCCTCGAAGGAGACGCTCTGTGTCTGCCGGACTCCGGCAGGTGTCTAGCGGGTGGGAAACTGGATTCGTTCAAAGCCGACGAAGACGTGTTCTAACGGCTGACGGGTGGCTTACGCATCAAGCTATCTCGCCGTTTTTGCTATTCTCGTAGTCACACATTGAGACGTGAGGAGAGGAGGGAGCATCACGATGAATCTGAATGGACGCGGACGCATGGTGTTGGTAGTTGTGGGTCTCTTGCTAGTCGGGACCCTGGTCGCCGTGCCTGGCGCCCAGGCTTTCGAGGGGCGCGGCGGTGACGTCGTCACCATCGGGCCCGACGAGGTCATTGAGGATGACCTCTATGTGGGAGCTGGCACATTCACCCTTGAGGGCACCGTCCAGGGCGACCTTGTTGTCTTCGGCGGCACACTGACGATCAACGGGACGGTCGAGGGCGACCTCATCGCCGCCGGGCAGACCGTGGTCGTCAACGGCACCGTCGAGGATGATGCTCGTATCGCTGGCTATGCCCTCACCCTGCCGGGGACCATCGCGGACGACGTCATCGCCGCCGGGTTCAGCCTGGAGAGCGAGGAAGGGGCGTCGATTGGCGGCGACGTGGTCTATGCCGGCTACCAGGCTCTGCTCAACGGGGACGTGGGCGGCAATCTGAGAGCATCGAGCGGGGCTGTCAGGATCGTGGGTGCGATCGAAGGAGACGCTCGCGTCGATGTGGGTGGGACCGAAGAGGGGGAGACGATTCCCTCGTTCTACAACTTCATGCCGAACGTGCCGACGGTGCCGTCTGTGCCGCCTGGCTTGACTGTGGCTGAAGGGGCGGTAATCGGCGGTGACTTGGCGTACACAGCCAACTTCCGCGCCGACGTGCCCGCCGGCGCGGTTGCCGGCGACACCGACTTCAGCGAGTACGTGCCTGACGTGCCGGAGAGCAAAGAGCGGCGGCCCCCCTCTGCGGCGGCCTTGGCGGCCCGCTGGATGTTCCGGCAAATCCGCCGGTTGGTCACGTTCCTCCTGGTCGGAGTCTTGACCATGTGGCTGGTCCCTGGCTGGATCCGTAAGTTGGCCAGGAATGTGGAGGCGAAGCCGCTCCCGAGTCTGGGGTGGGGCGTGGTGACCATCGGAGTATTCACCGCGGCAATGGCGCTCCTGGTCGTTGTGAGTGTGCTATTGACGGTCGTCTTCGGTGCGATCACCCTCGGCGGGCTGGCCGGTCGGTTGGCTGTCCTGGGTGGAATCGTCACTACCACGGCTGGATTCAGTTTCAGCATCATCTGGAGGTACATCACCACCATCGTCGTGGGCCTCTTGCTGGGGCAGTTGATCTTCCGCGCCCTCAACTCGCCGGCGGAGGAGAACCGCTGGCTGCCTATGCTCCTCGGCGTGGCAATACTCATCCTGGTCACCGCTGTGCCGATCCTCGGCTGGCTTGTCAAGCTGGCCATCGTCTTGCTCGGCCTGGGGGCCCTCTGGATCTGGGGGCTTAAGGCGCTCGGAGGTTCCAAGGCCGCCGAGTCCCCGGTCGAGGTCTAGGCGAGGCGTCGCAGTGAGGTAGTAATTCTCTTCGGCGGAAACCCTCCGCCGGTTGCGGAACGAGCGCCGGTTGAGTAGCTTTGTAGCGCCAGCGGAAAAGTGTATCGAAACCAAGCGGCTTTTGCACAGAAAGACAGTACTTCCGCAAGCCGCTTGGCTTCGACGCCGTACTGAGCTTGTCGAAGTATACGTCGCTTCGCTCCTACTCAGCCGGCGCTCTCCACCAACCCTTAACTGGGGAGGAATCTACGCCTACGTGTACAAGTCGGTGTGGGAGGGGAGCGTGGGTCAGCTCCCCTCCTTGCCGTCAAGATGCTCTCGCCCCCGGGCGAGGAATCGCTCCTCGATGAAGGTGGCCAGCGAATCGGGCTCGTCGAGGGCGAACTGATGCCTGTCGATGTTCCACCTACGGTCCGAGGCGATGGCGACGACCTGATCGGGATCGGAGACGAGGATGGGCTCCTCGTGACCACGGATAACCTCGATCTTGGGGGTGTCTCCGCCCTTGTACCCCTCGGTCAGGATCAAGTCGACATCGTCGATACACGACACGAGTTCCTCCAGGGGGGGCTCCTCCTGGTAGCTGCGCACGTGGTACGACCTATCGGGTCCTGCCAGCATGGCGTGATCGGCCCCGGCCTGGGCAAAACGCCATGTATCCTTGCCCGGCGTGTCGATGCGTATACCGGCGTGACGGTGGTGCTTGACGACGGCAAGCCGGTAGCCTCGACGTTTGAGCTCACGCACCAGCTTCTCCAACAGCGTTGTCTTCCCACTGCCGGATCGTCCCACGATGGAGAGGATAGGCACCGTCTGCGGCCCGATGTCCCCCCGCTCTTCCTTCCCCGCCCCCTTCTTGGGGTATTGGTTAGATGACATCGTCAAGGGTGTAGCCGCCAGGTTCCTTGCCACTCACAAAGACCACAGCCTGGATGAGTCCGTCGGCAAAGGCCATGGGGTTCTGTACCCGATGAGTCAACTCCAGCCTCTCGTGCGGGAATCCAAACATGACCTGGTGCGTGGAGGGCGTTCCGCCGGATCTGATGGAGCTAAACTGGATGGAATCGGACGCCCTCGTTCCCATCCCCTTCCGACCGTACGCCGCGGTGGTGCGCAGATCTTGCCCCAGCGCCCCGGCGATGACGCCAGCGATTTCCTGCGCCGTTCCGCTCGGCGCATCAGGCTTCTTCCGATTGTGGATCTCAACGATGTCGATGTCCGCCTCGCTGCCGAATCGTTCAGCCACGGCATGGACCAGCTCGTAGAGAAGGTGAACGATGCGCGAGCCGTTCGCCGCGTGCACGATCGGGATGATGCGGGAAGCGCGTTTCATAGTCTGTAGCTGTTCATCCGAGAAGCCCGTCGTGCCTGTCACAAACGCCTTGCCGTTCTCCACACAGGCCGCCAGAACCTCCATCGACACGTCCGGCTTGGTACCATCGATGACCACGTCACATTCACCAATCACATCGTCCATGCTTTCCAGGACCCGGGCCCCAATACGGTGTCCCAAACCCACCAGGAGGCCCAGGTCGGCTCCAATGTAGTCACGCCCCTCCGGACCCACGCCCGCGACGAGATCGATCTCCGGGCTTGCAGCGGCTTGCTTGACCAAAGCGCGCCCGAGCGACCCGTTGGGACCGACGACCAGTAGTCTGACCACGTCTGCAACTCCCTTTCTCAGGCTCCTATCTAACCGGAACTCAGTCTCAGTATAGTCAATTCCTCCCTTAGGTCAAAGCGAGACGGAGAATTGACGTCAGGGGCCCCCGACCGCGGCACAGGCAGGTAGGTTTGGCTCCGCCGAGCGTTGTGGTATACTGGCAGAAACTAATCAAGGAGGTCCTCACGTGTCATCGAAACTTCGAAGCAGCTACAAGAGAGCTATCAATGCCTGGTGCATGTACGACTGGGCCAACAGTGGATTTGCAACGACGATCATGGCCGCCGTACTCCCCACGTTCTACAGCGAGGTCGCCGGGGCGACCCTGACGCCGGTGCAGGCGAGCAGCTACTGGGGGTACACCAACACGGTCGCCATGCTGCTCGTCGCCTTCGCCGCTCCCATCCTCGGCGCCATCGCGGACCACAGCGGGGCCAAGAGACGATTCCTCGCCGGCTTCGCAGGCCTGGGGATCCTCTTCACGGCCATGCTTGTCTTCGTAAGCACCGGCGACTGGCTCCTGGCGTCAGGATTCTACATCCTTGGAAGGATCGGCTTCTCGGGATCGATCATCTTCTACGATTCCTTGCTGCCTCATGTGGCGCGCTCCGACGATATCGACCAAGTCTCAACGAAAGGGTATGCCTTGGGGTACCTCGGCGGGGGGCTGTTGCTGGTACTGAATCTGGCGTGGATCCTTCAGCCCGGCTGGTTCGGCCTGCCGAATGCGGAAATCGCATCTCGACTCTCGTTCCTCAGCGTGGCTGTCTGGTGGGCCGTCTTCTCCATCCCGCTCTTCCGAAGGGTGGACGAGCCGCCCGTTGTCCGTCGGGACGGCGAGAGTCGGAATCCGGTGAGGGCCGGCTTTCAGCGCCTCGCCCGCACCTTCAGCGAGATAAGGCACTACAGGGAGCTCTTCAAGTTCTTGATCGCCTTCTGGTTCTACAACGATGGCATCGGCACGATTATCACCATGGCTGTGATCTTCGGCAAGGAGATTGGACTCGAGAGCACGGACCTGATCGGTGCCATTCTGGCGGTCCAGTTTGTGGGCATTCCTTTCTCGTTCGGGTTCGGCTGGCTGGCTCGACGGCTTGGAGCCAAGCGGTCGATTCTGCTGGCCCTCGCTGTCTACGCGCTGATCGCCATCGGCGGCTACTTCATCCAGACCAGCCTCCATTTCTGGATCCTGGCCTTCATGGTCGCCACCGTGCAGGGCGGCGCACAGGCCCTCAGCCGCTCCCTCTACGGTCGGCTGGCGCCCAAGGCGAAGACGGCAGAGCTCTTTGGCTTCTACGACGTGAGCTCCAAGTTCTCCGGCATCCTCGGTCCTGCTATCTTCGGGATCGTCGGCCAGTTGACCGGCTCGAGCCGTCTGAGCATCGTCTCGCTCGTTATCTTCTTCGTGATCGGTGGCGTGCTGCTCCTCTTCGTCGACGAGGAGCAGGGCATTCGTCTGGCAGAGGACGAGAACCAGATCGCGGGCCTGGCATAGCGCTTCCCAGGGACACCCCTCTGTCTGCTCCAATCGAAATCCGACGTGTCCCCTGGCGCCGGTCCTGTCCCGGCGTCAGGTCTTGCACGTCTTGTCTATTCCCCTTAACCTTGTTATCATTCCACCGTGTCAGAACACAGTCCGACGGAACCTCTGATTCTCATCACCAACGATGACGGCATCCAGTCGCCGGCACTGCACGCTGCTTGTCGCGCAGCCCAGGGTCTCGGGGACGTCCTCGTCGTGGCACCGGACAGCCAGTGGTCCGGGGCAGGCAGGAGTCTGCCTCATCATCTCAACGGCGGCGTCTCACCGTACCCCCTGGAGGTCGAGGGCCGAGAGGTGACGGCGTATCAGGTGGATGGATCACCGGCGGCGGGGGTCCTGTACGCATTGCTCCAGTTGACGCCCAGAACGCCGGACCTCTTGGTCTCGGGCATCAACTACGGGGAGAACCTGGGCGCGGATGTTACCATCTCGGGCACGGTGGGCGCCGCCCTGGAGGGAGCTGCCCGCGGCATTCCCGCGCTGGCCGTGTCGCTCCAGACGCCGAAGAGCATGCACCTCCATCCGTCGGGCGATGTGGACCTGCTTGCTGCGGTCCATTTCACGCGTCTCTTCGCCCGCTATCTACTCGACAGTTCACTGCCCTACGATGCCGACGTGCTCAAGGTGGACATACCCGCTGACGCGACCCCGGAGACCCCCTGGCGCTTGACGCGCGTATCGAGGCACGCCTACTACACGGCTGTTTCCCCTGCGCGAGCTGACCTGGGCGAGCCCGCGCCCATCGACTACGAGCCGCTCCGGCATCCAGAGCGGACCGAGCTGGATTCCGATGTCTACGCTCTGGCGGTCGATCGCGTTGTCTCTGTTGCACCTTTGAGCTATGACCTCACCGCGCGCGTGGACCGTGGCCGGATGGAGGAGCTGTTCAGAGGTGGACGGCACGCCGATCGGGCCTTGGACTCGTTGCCCCGGGAATCCGGTGTGCTATAATGGGCTGTTGCAGCGGCGTCGCTGGTGTCAACCCATTCAACCTCCCTCATCGACTGCTTCGATCTCCCCGATTCCGAACGAGCGCCGTCAGGAGCCAACGATCAGTATGGATTCATTAACGCCTGGTGTCGATATCTCAGTGGTTCTCCCCGTCTACAATGAGGCCGGCTCGCTCCCAGATCTCATTCCAGAGATCAGTCAGGTGCTGGACGGGCTGGGGCGGCCGTACGAGATTGTGGCTGTCGACGACGGAAGTCGGGACAACAGTGTGGCGGTCCTCTGTCAGCTTCAAGAGGACGAGCCCAACCTCCGGATCGTTGAGTTCCGGCGCAACTTTGGACAGACCGCAGCGTTCGACGCCGGGTTCGATTACGCTGAGGGTGACGTGATCGTGACCATGGATGCCGATGGGCAGAACGATCCGGCCGACATCCCTCGGCTGCTTGAGGCCATGGACGGCGGGCAATATGATCTCGTCAGCGGCTGGAGAAAAAACCGAAAAGAACCGTTCTTCACGCGTCGCCTGCCCTCGATGGTGGCCAATCGGCTCATCGCCAATGCCACTGACATCCATCTCCACGACCGCGGCTGCTCTTTGAAGGCGATGCGGCGGGATCTCGTCAAGCAGATGAATCTCTACGGCGAGCTTCATCGCTTCATTCCTGAGATTGCGAGTCTCATCGGCGTCCGCGTGACGGAGGTGCCGGTCAATGACCGTCCACGTAGGGTAGGGGTGTCCAAGTACGGTGCTTTGGCCCGTACACCCCGAGTGCTCCTTGATCTCTTGACTGTCTCCTTCCTCCTTAGCTATTCGAAGCGGCCCATGCAGCTCTTTGGCCTCTTCGGCCTCCTGAGTGGGGGCGTTGGAGGGTTGATCGGCGTCTATCTCGTGGGCGCCAAGATGCTCCGGGGTATCCTCTACGGCAGGGAGGCTTTCAGGAGCTTCCAGATTGGAACCAGCCCGTGGACGATGCTCGCGGTGCTCCTGATCGTGTTGGGTGTCCAGTTCTTGATGATGGGACTGCTGGGCGAGATCATGACGCGGACGTACCACGAGGCACAGGACAAGCCGATCTATGTGGTGCGCCGGGTGCTGGAGGCCGAACCCCCCGGGACGCCCAGGCCCAACGGTGACGGCGAATGAGCCGAGTCCTGGCAATCGGCATCGACGGCGCTACCTTTGACCTGATCTGGCCGTGGGCCGAGGATGGGGAGTTGCCCAACCTCGCCAAGTTGATGACCGAGGGGGTTCACGGGCCTCTCGAGTCAACCCTCCCTCCCGTCACGTCCCCGGCCTGGCCCACCTTCGCCACGGGCAAGAACCCGGGGAAGCACGGCGTGTTCGATTTCATCCGTCCCTTGGGAGGGCTATTCGAGCTCGTCAATGCCTCGTCGCTCCGTGCCAGGACGCTGTGGGACATCCTGTCTGAGGCTGGGCGCACCGTGGGGGTCATGAATGTCCCGGTCACGTATCCCCCGAAACCGGTGAGAGGGTTCGTCGTTGGCGGGATGCTCTCCCCGATGAGCGGTGCCTTCTCGTACCCACCCGACTTTCTCGACCCGTACGCAGACGACCTCCCGCCCTATCGCATCGCCCCAGATGTCCAGTACAAGGAGGGGAATGAGGCGGCCTTCACCGCGGATCTGCTCGACCTGGTCCATCGCCGTGGTCAGTATGCGCTCCGCTTGATGGAGGACCACCCCCAGGACTTCTTGATGGTCCACTTCCAGGCCACCGACGTTCTCCAGCACGCCCTATGGAAGATCGTCGATCCATCCCATCCCCGCTACGATCCCGATGTTGCCGCATTGGCTCTCCCGGGCTTTCGTCGCGTCTATCAGGGCATCGACGATGCCATCGGGAAGATGTTGGAGCGGCTCGACGAGGACACGACCGTCGTCGTCATGTCCGACCACGGGTTCGGCCCCCTCCACCATACCGTGAACGTCAACCTTTTCCTCCTGGATCAGGGGTTGCTGAGATTGAAGAGGGGTGCCTGGAGCCGTCTCAAGACAGGGCTGTTCATGGCGGGGCTGACGCCTGCCTCCGTCTGGCACCTGATCGAAGGTGCAGGACTTCAGAACTATATCTGGCAGGTCTCGAAATCGACGCGCAACAAGGTTGTGAGCAAGTTTCTCTCTTTCGATGATGTGGACTGGTCGCGCACCGTTGCCTACGCCATCGGTCACGTGGGCCAGGTCTACGTCAACCTGAAGGGGCGCGAGCCGCAGGGCATCGTGGAGCCCGGCGCGGAGTATCGTGCAGTCCGGCGGCGCGTGACCGGAGCGCTCCGCCAGCTGCGTCATCCAAAGACTGGAGAGCCGATGGTGGACGAGGTGATTCCCGGCGACACCGTCGTCCACGGCCCCTATGCCTCCCGAAGTGCCGACCTCCACCTCGTCATGGATGGCTACCGGGCCATTGCCTTTCCGCTCTTTGCCGCGGACCGCCGCATCGTCACGCGCCAGATACGGGGTGACTCGGGCTGCCACCGGCGGCACGGTGTTCTCATAGCCTGGGGCCACGGCATCCGCCCCGGCAAGCCCCTGGAAGCTGCCCGCATCCACGACTTGGCTCCCACCATCCTCCATCTTCTGGGACTCCGCGTGCCGGATGACATGGATGGTCAGGTCCTGACAGAGGCTCTGAGCCTCGACCGGTCGGTCGAGTACGAACACGTTGGTGCGGCGGAAGCCGGCGCGCGCGAGGATCTCTCTGCGGAGGAGACCGCCGAAGTGGAGGACCGTCTTCGCTCGCTCGGCTACCTGGGTTAGCGCAGATCCGGGAGCCCGCGAGCCTGTGGCCGGGTCAGGGAATATGTGCGCTGCGGAGCACTCAGGAGGTCGCGCGGAGGTCCCTATATCTAGCGCGCCAAAGGATTACCTCTGGCCCGCGCTGGCGGGTCTGCTGGCCTTAGGCCTATTCCTGTCCACGTTCCAGGTGACCATCAACGGCAGCCAGCACCCCTACGCCACCGATGTGGGCGAGATTCAGAACGCCCTACCGCGCTGGGGCCTGATTCACCGAAGCGGCTATCCCCTTTACGCGGCCACTGGCTCCCTCTTTGTCACTGGGCTGAGGCTCCTCGGCATCGAGCCGGCGGCGGGAGCATCCCTGGTGTCTGTAGTCTGGGGCGTGCTTGCTGTAGCCTTCCTCACGCGACTGGCTGAGGAGCTAGGGGCTTCTGGACCAACCGCCGCCCTGGGCGGTCTGGTCTTTGCGGCGTCCACCTCTGTGTGGGCGTACGCGTCCCTGGCCGAAGTGCACACGATGACTTTGGCCCTTACCGTAGCCACGTTCCTCATGGCTATCAGGTTTGGCCGGACCGGAAACACTGGCGATCTTCTCCTTCTCACCCTGGCCTTCAGTCAAGGCGTGATGCACCAGCGGAGCGTCCTCTTGCTGGCGCCGGCAGTCCTCGTTCTGGTCTGGCCCCACCTCCGCAGTCTCTGGCGGGCCATCGTCCCGACCATTGGGGTCGCTGCCATGGCGCCTCTGACATATCTCTATATGCCCCTCCGAGTCTGGACCGGTGCGACTTGGGTGTTTGGATCGCCCGGAACGTGGCAAGGCTTCTGGGAGATGGTGCTAGACAATCGAGTCGACCGCGTCGTCCGCTGGGCTGTCCGCTGCGACGTGTGGCGGCTGAGACTCGCCACCACGTTGCGGCTCCTCGGAGATGACCTGATGGCGCCCTTCTGGATCCTGGGGATAACCGGGCTGGTCGCTTGGACCGTCACTAGTCGCTGTTGGCGCGAGGGGATGGGCCTGGCGGTCGCTTGGGTGCTCAATCTCCTCCTGACGATAGTCATCTGGAAGAACCGGGTCGGGGATGCGCAATTGGCGGCGAAGCTCCCCGTAGTCGCCCTGGCCGGCCCGGGGGTGGCTCTGGCCTTGACCTTAGCCTCCAGGCGGCGGGCGGCGGTGGGCACCGTGGCGGGGGCAGCCGTGGCCCTGATGCTGGTCGGCTGGGGATGGAGACAGCGTCCCTTCATCCTGTCGATCACCCGGGACGATTGGGCCGAGGGCGTGATCGCCAAGGCGGCCCAGGTGGCCCCTCCACCGGAGCCGTCAGGCGGTCGCCAGGCTACTCTGATGGTGCCCTGGGGACGCACGTACTGGGCCCTGGCCTACGCCAAGGCCTACCGCGGCGATCTGCCGGGCTTGGACGTCGTCGACCAGAACGCTGGGGCTCGCATCGTCTTGGACCGAGGCGATCGCCTCCTTTTCCTGGATGAGACACTGCGAGTGTTCCCGGTCTCCTGGTGGGAGGACCTGCTTGGCCGACTCTACCTCGATGCTGTGGCGCCCGGCGTCATCGAGGTGAGCACCGCTGAACCGTCGGAACCGCCCTTAGCCCTGGCGTCCGAGAGCTTCAGGCTGGAAAACGGCCTCTGTATTCGCTCCGCCGAGCTGGCGTGGCGGGATTTGGACACGCTGCTCTTGACCATTCGCTGGGAGGCCTTGCAGGAGATTGAGGAGGACTACAGTGTGGCCGTACACCTCGTGGCCTCAGACCCTCCCGGCGGCCCAGATGATGTGCTAGCGCAGGCTGATACGCGCCACCCGGTGAACGGTTGGTACCCCACGGGTCGGTGGTTGGAGCGAGAGGTTGTGCAGGATGTGTATGCACTCAGGGTTCCTGACGAGGGAAACCCTGTGGCAGTGCGCATCGCCATGTACCGTGTCAACGATGCCGGAGACTTCGTGAATACACGGTGGCACTCGCTGCCCATTCCGGAGGCTTGATGGGAACCGAGGTCGGCCTTTGATGACGGGGGGTGGCCGTGACGCGCGGGCAAAGTCCAGTCCAACCCCGTTGACGGTGGGACGACGGCGACGCGTCGGACTGGTGTTGATGATCTTGCTCGGTCTCGCGCTCCGTCTCGCACCGATGGGTCGGTACGTGACGCCGGATGAGCCAGCCTGGGCATACCGCTCGATCCACTTCGCTGACGCCCTCGTTCAGCGTGACTGGGCATCCATGCCCAACACGGGCCATCCCGGCGTCACCACGATGTGGCTCGGAGCAGCGGGCGTCCTGGCACGGCGATTCATCAGACCCGCAGAAGCGCAGGCCGATCTCAAGTGGCTCAGGCGGCTGGCTTGGCTGGCGCCGGAGAATGGCGAGGCCTTTCGACATCTTGCCCCGTTCCTGTCCTGGGGGCGGGTGGCCGTCGCGCTGGTGACGGTGGCGGCGCTGGGGGCGCTCTACGCACTTCTGGGCCGTCTCTTCAGCTGGCGAACTGCCTTCCTGACGACCGCCCTGCTGCTCTTTGACCCGTTCTTGGTCGGTCACTCGGGACTGCTCCACACCGACGCGCTGCTGGCCACGTTCTCTCTGCTGGCCGTCGCCGTGGCTCTACAGGGAGCGGAGCGGGAGCGCGAGGTTGTCTGGTGGCCGGTAGCAGGGCTCTTCACCGGCCTGGCGGTTCTGACGAAGACCCCTGGTGTCCTTCTAATACTCGTTGTCCCGGCGGTGCTGGCGGCCGGATATGTGCGGTCCTCGGAGCGAAATTCGCGCCCTGTGCCGGGTCAATTGGCTTTGCTTGTCGTGCGTGCGCTCCTTTTCGGGGCAGCCTTTGTCCTGGTCGTGGCCGCCCTTTACCCGCCCCTTTGGTCTCAGCCAGCCACCATCCTGGGCACGCTCCGTTCATTCGGCGGAGATCACATCCGGACGGTCCAGAGGCCCATCTTCTTCGCCGGCCAGATGAGGTACGATCCTGGACTGGTGTTCTATCCAACAGTCCTCCTATTCCGTATGTCGCCCCTGGCGCTGGTCGGCCTGGTGGTCGGCGCGATCGAGTGGGCGAGGCTCAAGCGAGAGCATCGATTCTCGATTCTCGCCCTTTTGACCTTCAGCGTGCTCTTCGGCGTCGGCCTCAGCCTAGGGGCCAAGAAGCACGACCGATACCTTCTGCCGGCCCTGATATCCTTGAACCTTGCGGCGGCTCTCGGGGTGAGCGCCTGGTCGACTGGACTTGGACGACAGTGGCGGAACCGCCTGACAGCCTCTGTCGTCTTCCTGCAGGTAGTTCTTGCTGCAGCTTACGCGTCGCGCCCCCTTGCGTACGCCAATCCCCTCCTCGGCGGAACGCCGGTTGCCAACCGGACAATGGCGTTAAGCTGGGGCGAGGACACAGGAGCTGCCGCTCGCTACCTGAATCAGCTGCGCGATGCGTCAGAGCTCACTGTGGCGACGGACAGCGTCCCCTCCTTTGCTTCGCTGTTCGTGGGACGCACGATTCCTCTCGGGTCATCCGACCGTGCGCTAGCTCTGGCCGACTACGTGATTGGCTCATCTGCGGAGGAGCAACTGGTCGACTTGGAAGCGCTCGCGGCATTCGGCCGTCCCGTTCAAGGGAGGACCGTGATCTACACCAATACACTGCCTCTGCGTCAGGCGGCCTACCTCTCCGAACGAACAGGGGATAACGACCTGATTCTACTGGATGCGGATACGCCTCTCCAGCGGCGATATCGTGGTGCTGCTGCGCTGGTGTCGGCAGCCGCCTGGGCAGATGAAGCGACCGTGGCAGAGAAATTGGAGGAGGCTGTACTTTCCTACGACACCATCTGGCTCATCGCGTCCGAGGGAGCTTCAGCGGTCACGGTCGATATGGTACAGAGACAACTCGCGGCCGTCGCCGAGCCCCAGGATGCGGTTGATCTGTCCACCAGCACCATTACCCGCTACACGCCACGGCTCTCTTCCCCGCTCCAGACACCGGCCCCGCACATCAGCGTCTTCGGAGGGGAGCTGACGCTGGTCGAGGCATCCGTTCCGGACAATACTGCTTGGGTCCAATCTCTCGCCGTCACGGTTCGGTGGCGAGCTGCTGCAAGCCCAGGTGTCGACTATTGGGCTGTCTTAGCGCTGCGAGATCAAGGGGGTCACACCTGGGCTCGGACGGAGGGCCTCGTCAAGAATGGCGTCTATTTCCCCACGTCAGCTTGGGATGCGGGGAGCTGGTGCGACCAAGTGTTCAACCTCGATCTCCCGCCGGGCATCCCCCCGGCCCAGTATTCTGTCGAGGCCAGCCTCTACGACCGGGCGACGCAGGCGCGAGTGGGGGCCGTTGGCTCCGATGGGTCATTTCGCGGCACCAGGGTTCCCGTCGGATACCTGGAGGTCGACAGGCCTCACAAGCCTTCCAACGCGGCATCTTTCGACGCTGAAAACGTGTTGCAGGCACGCCTCGGACCGCTCACCCTGCTGGGTTTCCAAGGCGTACCAGAGGCGGTGCTGTCGGGAGACCGCGTCTCCCTATCTCTCTTCTGGGAGGCCGACGCTCCGCCGCGCATGGACTACGATCTCTATCTGAAGCTGGCTGATCTTGAAGGTGCGGAGGAGCTGGAGATCAGACAACCCCTTAGTCCCTACCCCACGTCTCTCTGGCAAGCCGGGGATCGTTTCCAGACTGTTCACAGGCTCCACGTGTCGCCGACGCTACCTGCTGGCGTCTATGGGCTAGCCGTGCGCCTGCAAGCTGCCGAGGACGCGGCGGATGCGAGTGACCAGATAGAGTTGGGGAAGGTAGAGGTCCTCCCGCGCCAGAGGTCCTTCAGCCTCCCGGACGATATTTCCAACCGAGTCGATCTCCGGTTCGGGGACTCCATTCACCTCCGCGGCTACCATCTTGAGCGGATGGAGGCGGAACCGGGGGGAGAGCTCCCTCTGACGCTCCATTGGCAGGCCGACGCGAATGCGGACCCCACTGATCGGAGCTACACGCTTTTCGTCCATCTCCTCGGTCCCGATGGGGTTGTCCAAGGGCAGGTAGACCGTGTCCCCGGTGGTGGTGCGTGGCAGACATCCAGCTGGGCTCCCGGACAGGTCATCGTCGACCGGATCGATCTCCCGGTGCCCGCGGAAGCGCCGCCTGGTGAGTACACCATGGCCGTCGGTTTCTACGACCCGCAGTATGGAGGCCGGCTCAGCGTCACGACCGGCGCTCAGGAGGAGGAGCCTGCGACCTGGGCCGTCCTACCCGTGCAGGTGACCGTCTCTCGGGAGGTCGAGTGAGCCAGCCGTGGAGACCCTCCGTCAAAGCTGGATCATCGCGCAAGGGAAGAGAGATCTTCGTCGTCTGCTTACTCTCCACCGTGGCACTGCTTCCACTGCTACGGGGACAGCCGCCGTGCACGCATGATGGACGGCTCCATTTCTTTCGTGTGGTCGCCATGCGTGACGCGCTCGGCGAGGGTATCCTCTATAGCCGCTGGCTGCCCAACTTAGCCTTTGGCTACGGGTTCCCTTTCTTCAACTACCGGGCCCCGCTCTCATACTACATGACGCTGGGGCTTCACTTGACCGGGCTTCCTTTGCCCTGGGCGCTCAACGGAGTCTACGTCCTCAGCCTGATCGGCTCTGCTGTGGGTGCCTATTTGCTGGGCCGGGACCTTTTCGGACCAGCAGCTGGCGTTGTTGCCGGGGTGGCGTACGCCTACGCTCCCTACCAGCTGCTCGACGGGCTTGTGCGCGGCAATGCGCCGGAGGTGGTGGCGCTCGCGATCCTCCCCGCAGCCCTGTGGGCGTTTCGGCGATTGGCGCTCTCGGGTGCCCGGCGCTGGTTCACGATTTCGATGGTTCTGTTGATCTCCCTGTATCTCGGTCACAACATCTCCAGTCTACTCTTCACCCCGATGTTGGTCGGCTATCTCGTCCTGCTCCGGGCTGTCCACCGCGATCGATTCCAATGGAGGGGCCCGGCGCTGGCCCTGTTGGCGAGCTTGGGCCTGACCGCCTTCTTCTGGCTCCCAGCCTTGGCGGAGAAGGATTTCGTCCAGCTCTATCTAACCGGAGCAACCCGGAATAACGACTTCCACCACAACTTTTTGAGTCTTTCCGAAATACTCTCCCCACCTCATGCATTCGATACGTCTCTCCTCAACCCTCTGCTGAAGGTCAGGTTGGGAAGTGTCCAGAGCGGCCTGGCAGCTCTTGGTCTGCTCAGCAGCCTCGTCGCGCGGGCGATGCGCAGATCCAGCCGAGAGATGGAGGCCGTGAACGCCCCAGGCGCCGCGGCAGGCTTGAGGAGGGCCTATCCAGCCGGATACTGGGCCAATCGGCTCTTCTTCGCCAGCTCCGCGGTGCTGTTCGTCTTCATGAGCACGCCCGCTTCGGTCTGGATATGGGAGCACATACCGCTTCTACCTTTTGTCCAGTTCCCCTGGCGTCTTGTAGGGAGAGCTAGCCTGCCCGTTGCCCTCCTGGTGGGCGCGGCCGTCGAGTCCATCGCCCGATGGCTCGGTCCAGCCCGGAGGGATCAGGGATGGCTGAGGACGGTCACGACCGATCTGCTGCCTCCTATCGCTGTCACAGCGATCGTCTTGGCGACTCTGCCCAACACCTATCCTCCTCGCGGCTACTGTCCCATGGAGCCTTATCCCACTGTCGAGGACGTCCATCGCTACGAGCGGAATAGCGGACTGGTCGGTGTGGATCCGGTAGGGGCCTATTTCCCTATCTGGGTCCAGCAGCGTCCTCAGGGGTCGGTTCTGGAGACCCAGTACGCCCGGGGCGGGGAGATCCAGCGTTTCGACGCGGATGCGCTCCCCGGCGGAGCGGAGATCGTCGCGTCGACCTACGGCCCCAACACCGCGCGCGTCGAGGTGGCGTCCCCCGAGGCCTTCCGGGCGCGGTATCTCAGCTTCTACTTCCCCGGATGGCGCGTGACAGTGGACGGCGAGAGCGTCGACATCCAACCCTCGGATCCCGAGGGCTTGATCACCTTCCGGGTGCCAGCCGGTCGACACGTCGTGAGGGTCCATTTCGGGGAGACCCCGCTGCGCCTGTTCGCGGACGTCGTGTCAGGTCTTAGCTTCGTCGGTGCCCTCTTCGTCACTTGGCGCTGGTCGAAGCCAGGGGGGAACCGGTCGTGAGGCGGCGGGCGGGGCCGATACGGATCACCATCCTCGGGACGACGGTGGGTCTTTCAGCTTCCATACCGTGCGATCTTTTCCCCCCGCTGCGCGGGTCGGACGCCTGGCGCTGGCCAGCGGCAAGTGCCCTCGATCTTCGGCGCTCCGCCTTACCGGCGCCGACCGCGGCGGTGCGCACCTGGATGCTGACGCTGCCTAATCCCTGGTCGGCCCGACCAGCCGAGCCGACCAGCCGGGCTGTCTTGACGAAGCTCCGGGCACGGGCGGGATCCTATGGATAGCCGAGGGAACCTCACGGCTCGTGGCTTCTGGCAACTGGTGCTCGTCGGCCTGTGCCTGATCGCCCTTAAGGCCCTGGTGGTGGATCGAATCCCCACACCCTTCCGGCATTCTCTCATAGGCGAGGGCGGTACACTCCCCGGCATCGAGCACCCTCTCAATCAGGCGTACGCCGACGGCCTCCGGTTGATCGGATATGATCGGACCCCGGAGGACGACGCGAAGCCGCTGCCTGCCGATGAACCCCTCAGGGTGGATCTCTACTGGACCGTCTGGCAGCAGCCCACGAAAAGCTACCAGACAGTTCTCCATCTCGTGGGTCCGGAGGGCCTGCGCTGGAGCACGAAAGACTCGCTCCGGCCCACCGACTATGAGGGGGCTCCTCCCACGAGCGTGTGGCAGCCTGGACAGTACGCCATCGACAGTCACGAGGTTCACGCCCTTTCTGGCACGCCCCCCGGCACCTACGAGTTGGTGCTCACAGTCTTCGACCGCGACACGCTGGCGCCGCTCTCGATGCTCGCGGAGGAGGGGCAGCCGGCTGCCCCGGAGCTAGTCTTGGGCCAGGTCCGCCTGGGTGCTCCCCAAGATCGTCCGGGTATTCGAGAGCTTGATATGCGCCGCGTCTTAGACGCGCGTATGGGCGCCTTGACCCTTCTGGGCGCCAGCATCAGCCGGGACGAGGCTGCCCCTGGTGACCCCGTTGAGATCAGCGGATTCTGGAGGGCCGACCGCCAGCCTTCGGAGAATCTGCGTGTTGACCTCCGGCTCCTGGCCCCGAATGGGTCGGTCGCAGCCGACTACGCCTTTGCCCCGGCGTCCGCCTGGCATCCTACGGCTCAATGGGAGGCTGGGGACATATGGCGTGGTCAGCACCTCCTTCATCTGCCCGCCGACCTAGTCTCCGGCACGTACACCTGGACGCTGTCGCTGTCCACCACGGAGTCCCCCGACCTCCCAGTCTCCCGTCTCGTGGTGACGGCTCCTGAACGGGTCTTCACGACGCCTGAGGTCGCCATCCCTGCCCACGTTCTGCTGGGCGATGTGGCAACGCTCGTGGGTGCTGAGGTGACCCCGGACGCGTCCGATCTCGAACCCGAAATGACCCTCACGGTTACCCTGACTTGGCGGTCCGAGACCGAGACGGATGCGTCCTACAGGGTCTTCGTCCACCTGATCGGCCCGGAAGGGAGTCTTGTTACCCAGTCCGACGGCATCCCCGCCCAATGGACCCGCCCCACCACCGGGTGGGTGCCCGGGGAGTACGTATCCGACGTGCACAACCTTGTCGTCCCGTCCGACGCCCCTGCCGGGGAGTACCGGCTGGCGACCGGCCTCTATGCGCCTCAGCATGGGCGACTCACGACCGCCGACGGCGCCGATGCCGCGCAAATCGGGACGGCCTTGCGCTTGGAGAGGTGACCGCATGTCGGATCGACAGCGCAGCGATGTCGTCCACCATCTTGCCATACTTGCCCTCTTCGTAGTCCTCACCCTTGTCGTAACCTATCCTCTGCCCCTGCGACTGTCGACGCATCTAGCTGGCGACGACTACGATGTCTGGGCCCGCCCCTGGGCCACATGGTGGACCAGGAAAGCCATCTCGGAAGGCCACGCTCTCTACGAGACCGACATGCTATTCCACCCCCACGGCGTCAGCCTGGTCTATCACAGTTTCAGCCATGCCAACACCGCCCTCGCCCTTCTGATGGAGCCCTTGGTTGGCGTCGTGGCTGCCCACAACCTCACGGTCCTGCTGGCCTTCGTCTTAAGCGGTTACGGCATGGCGCTCCTGGTCCGGGATCTGACCAGGAGCGAGGCCGCCGGCGTGGTCGCCGGACTGATCTTCGCTTTCTCGACCTATCACGTGGATCAGAGCTCACACCTCATCATACTCAGTACCCAGTGGCTGCCTCTGTGGATGCTCTCCGTCACGCGCATCCTGCGGAACCCGCCTCATGAGCGATGGCACATACGCCTCCTCGCGCAGGCCGGCCTGGCGGCCCTCTTCCTCGTCCTGACCGCGCTCTCCAGCTGGCACCTGCTCATCTTCTCTGCGCTGTGGATGGCCGTCTATCTGTTCCATGCCGCGGTCTGGGAGCGGGTGCGCCTGGGGTGGACCAACCTGAGTGCCTTTCTGGTGATGGGAGTGGTGGCGTTGCTCGTTGTCTCACCGCTGTTGCTCCCCTTGGTCCAGGGCCGACTCAGCGACGGAGGGCGGCAGTGGTTGGATGTCCCTATCGATGAGGCACACAGCACCGACGTTCTCGCCTTTTTCATACCCAGCCGCCGTCACCCCATCATCGGTGCCCTGGTAGAGTCGATCCAAGACCGGATCGGTAGGCGTCAGGTTTTCCTGGGATACGTGACCCTGGCACTGGCCGTCGTCGGGGCTCTCAAGGGCCGCCGCCGCGCTCGCGTATGGACGCTGGCAACCGTGATCTTCTTCACGATCTCCCTCGGCGCCTACGTCCGCTTCAACGGGATGCTGCTCTCCATCGGTTCCCGTCGAGGCCCGCTGCAGCCCTGGCTGATCCCCTTCACGGAGCTCATTCGCGATCCGACGCGGCTCACGGCTATGACCATGTTGGGGATAGCCGTGCTGGCTGGCTTCGGCATCGCCTGGCTGAGGGACAACGGGCCTGCGTTCAAGTCCCCCGTTGTCCTGGCTCTCTTGAGCGCCGTGATTCTCTTCGAGTTTCTTCCCTGGCCCTTTCCAACCACGAAGGTGGAGGGCTCCTCGTTCTTCGAGGGGCTTGGGCGCTCGGAGGAATTCTTCGCTCTGGCTGATATCCCGATCCATCAGCTAGAGATCCGCAGGCTCAGCATGTTCCACCAGATCACGCATCAGAAGCCGATCGTGGAGGGAATCGTCGGACGCACCCCGCCTGACGCCTATCGCTTCATCGAGGAGCATCCACTCCTGTCGGCTTTCGACGCCGACGAGCCCACAAAGGACCCGTCCGAGATAGGTGACGACGTGTCCCACCACCTGGATCGGTTGGCAGAGGCGAACGTACGCTATCTGGTCCTCCATCGCCGTTTTCTTACACCCGAGCAGATCCAGTCGTGGGATGCCTACCTCCCCTTTGAGGCTGCTTTCCAGGACGAGCACATCACGGTCTACGAGACAGAGCCACGGTTGGGGCAGCGGCTTCGCGTCCTATACCCCGTCAACGAGACCTTGGGGCTATCGGAGGTGAACCTACGCACCCGCTTTCCTCACGCCGGAGCACAGCTCTCGCTGGACGCGGCCTGGGCGGCCACATCCTCCCCAGATGCGCAAGCGGTGACCTGGTCGCTCCTCGCCGAGGATGGACGCGTCGTAGCCGAAACGGAGGGTGAGGTCTGCAGGGATGCCTCCGTGGATGACTGGCGCGTCGGTGACTTCGGATGGGGACGGTATCGGCTGAACACCGACGTGGCGCCGGGACCCTACCGCCTCCACGTTCGCCTTGAACCGGTGGGCGACGAGCGTGACGTCGGTAGTGTGCTCATCCTGCCCCGCGAAGGGCCTCGCGGGGACGCGGCCGCCCCTCCCTTCGCCTCCTTTGGCGAGCGGATCGTGTTGGATGACTTGCGTCTCATTCCGGGCGATGCGATGCTCCACGTAGATGTCCGCTGGAGGGCGTTGGTGGACCTGTCGCGGGACTACAAGCTCTTCGTCCATCTCGTCGACGGCAATGGCAAGCTGATGGATCAGGTCGATACAATGCCCCGTGACTGGACGGCGCCGACGAGCACCTGGCAAGAAAGCGAGACGTTGCGCGATCTGGTCAGCCTGGACACCTTTGGTCTGCCCGCTGGGACCTACCAGGTGAACGTGGGGCTCTACGACGCGGCGACTGGGGACCGACTCTCCGTGCAGCTGCCCAGTGGAGAGCGAGTCGCGGACGGAACTCTCGTGCGGGAGGTTCGGCTTCCGTGAAGCGGCTTCTTCACCTGAGTGAGGGGTACCCCGTGTGGCTCGTCTTCCTACTCTTCGTCCTTGTTACGCTGGGCTTCACGTATCCCCTCGTCACCGAACTCACCACCCACTTCGCCGGAGAGAACATCGATGTCTGGCTGAATATGTGGGCGAATTGGTGGACCGGCAAGGCGCTTCGCGAGGGCCTTCCTCTATACCATACGACCGAGATTCTCCATCCCCACGGCGTCTCCCTCTACTTCCACAGTTTCAGTCACACGAACACTGTGCCCTGGCTCCTCCTGGAACCGCTGGTGGGTCCCTTGGCGGCATACAACCTTGTCGTTGTGATGGGGTTCGTCCTCCTCGGACTTGGCATTGCCCTGGTGGTGTGGGAATTGACAGGAGCCATGTCAGCTGGCATCGTCTCGGGCCTTGCCGCCACGTTTGCCCCTTATCACGTGTGGGAGTGCGTCCACCCCAATATCTTCACCACCCAGTACACCGTGCTGGCGCTTTGGGCGCTGATTCGTACGCTCCACCCCGCTGCTGGGCCGACTGAGCGCGCCCAGACGCAGAGACGCTGGAAGAGTGGCCTACTGGTCGGCCTATTCCTCACCCTCAGTGCGCTCTCTGGCTGGCATCAGCCGCTCTACGCAGTCTTCCTCCTTGGCCCCTATCTGGTTTGGACAGTGCTGTCCCGGGGCAGGACCTGGAGTCGGCAGGTCTGGGTCGGACTATTCGTCGCTGCGCTTGCGGCCATCCTTCTGATCGGACCGGCTGTGCTCCCCTTGATCCGCGAACAGTTACGCGCCGGTTATGCCGAGCCGGAGATCGACTGGGTGTTCAACACAGACGCCCTGGCCTGGCTCACGCCGTCCTTCCTCCATCCCCTCTGGGGCGATGGGGTGCGGCCCATCTACGAGCGTTTCCCGGCGCCCAACCGGCCCGCTTTCCTGGGCTACACGGTTCTGGCCCTCGCCCTGGTCGGTCTACGGTCATGCTGGCGTAACCGTCGCGATCATGGATGGCTGTTCGTCTCTACGCTCCTGAGCGCCGTGATGGCGCTTGGCACCCAAATATCCGTGAACGGTAACGTGATCGTCTCCGATCTCCCGTGGTATCGGCCCGTGATTGGGTTTCTGCGCACCCCCGTTCGGCTGAATCTCATGCTGGGGCACTGCCTGGCCATCATGGCAGGGTTCGGTGTCCGCGAACTGCTCGCACAGCGCGCACTTGGGACGGGGCATCGAGCGCTGGGGGCAGGCGTGATCTCGGTCCTGGTGCTGTTTGAGTTCCTCGCCTGGCCCTTTCCGTCCACCCCCGAGTACGTGTCGCCCTTCTACGAACAGCTGGTTCATGAGCCCGACGACTTTGCGATTGTGGAGGCGCCCCTCGATCGACAGACCGACAAGCTCTACATGTACTGGCAGACCATTCACGAGAAGGCACTGGTCAACGGGCACGTCTCGCGACCGCCGGAATCAGCCTTCGACTTCATCGAAAGGAACGCGGTCAGCCGAGCCTTCACCCGCCGGGAGCCCCTACCTCAGGGGCCCGAGCTGGCGGCAGCGCTCCAGGGCCTGGCCGATGCTGACGTGCGACATGTCGTGATCCACAAAGCGTTCCTGCCGTCCGATCTGGCTGAGAGCTGGAGTCAAGAGCTCGCCACCCGACCGCTCTACGAGGATGACGACCTGGTCGTGTTCGCCACGCTCCCCCAGCCCGGCGTGCACATCGAGGCAGCGCAGATCCTTGACCCAACTAGCGGGCCTACCCTCTCCCAAGCCTGGGTCAATCCAGGCGAACCCCCGGAGTTGGTGACCCACTGGTCCTCGACACAACCCCAGACCGTTGTCGTGGAGTTAGCACCAGTCGGCCCCGCGGCCGACGAGGTATCGGTGGGTCCAACTGCGATCCATACCCAGTTGTTGGCCGTGCCGCAAGGGCCCTTTTCAAAGGTCCGGAAGCCGCTGAACCTTCCGGATGACCCAGCGGAGGATATCGCCCTCTCGCTACGGTTGCTCCAAGGCAGCGACTCCAACTCGGTCTCCATCTGCCAGTTCTCCGATGACGCGCCAGCTGGCTTCTGTGCCCGGACCCGGCCCGACGCCGTCTGGGCTCAATCCCTCGCGCTCCGGGGTATGGACTGGCATCGCTTGGCGAACACACTCCACGTGACGCTCCATTGGGAGGCAGAGCGGACACCGGCGGCTGACTACGTGCGCTTCGTCCACCTGGTGCCCGCCGACGGACCAACGGACGCGCGTCCGGTGGCGCAGAGCGACGGGGAGCCGTGCGCTGGGTCGTGCCCCACGACCGGCTGGACAGTCGGGGAGCCCGTCCTGGACAGCGTCCAGATTCCGCTTCGAGACGTTGCTGGGGGCACCTTGCGGCTGGCCCTGGGATGGTATAATCCTGACACCCAGGAGCGTTTGCCGGGCGTCGATTTCTCAGGACGGGGGCTGTCCGACGACCGGCTGCTGCTGGATGAGACGGTGACTGTTCCGCATCGACGGCCCAGGCCCTAGGGCCCGGGCCCTGGACATCGGTCCGGGTCGCGAGCCGGCCGAGTGACTGGGTCCTGCGATGGTGCAGGAAGGATTTCTGGTGTGCTCGCCGGGCGGGAAGCCCGGTCGCCGACTCTCCGGGCCACCAAATGTGGACGGTTGCCCGCCGGTACTGTTGAGTGGGCGCAGATGACGTGAACGTGGAGCAGGTATGAGACAGAGGATCCGCTGGCTCAAGCAAGCGTTGTCGGACCACGAGCCGTTTCTATTGCTCGCCTCTCTCTTCGTCGTCTTTCGCGCGCTGGCGCCGCTCGGATTCCGGGTCGGATCCTACTTCACCGGGTCTGCGCCCGATCTCTACTACGGCTTCGAATGGGGTGAGTGGTCGCACAGCGGGTTCTGGCCCTATCTGGACTACTGGCGCGAGTACCCGCCCTTGCTCCCCTGGTTCAGCGTCCTGGCCTACCGTCTGAGTCTCCTGCTGCCGGCCTGGACCGACCAGCGCTTGTGGTTCTCCGTGACACTGCGGGAGCTTCTCGTCCCCTTCGAGCTCGGAAACCTGGTGCTGACGTATGCCCTGGCCCGCAAGCTGTACCCGCCGCGGAGGGCACTGCGTTGCGCTTGGCTCTACGCAGGGGTCTTCGCCACGTTCTACGCGGCCTCCGGCTGGTGGGAACCCCTACCGCTCTTCTTCCTGCTGCTGGCTCTCTGGGGTACCCTGTCCGGAAGACACTGGTTAAGCGCAGGGGCGGTCGGCCTAGGCTTCATGACCAAGATCGTGCCGATCGTGATTGCGCCCATTGGACTCCGGCGTCTCCGGCGACCGAGGCATATACTGCGCTACGGTGCCGTAACTATCCTGGTCTCCCTGCTCGTCCTCGCCCCGTTCTTGGGTGCCCGCGGCCTTCTCCTGGCGCACGTCAAGCAGGCTGTCCAGCGATCCTCGTGGCAGACCGTCTGGGCTCTTCTCGACGGATATGGGAGTTATGGCAGAATCCCCCAGTCCAATCCACGATTCTTCACGCCCTCGATCGGCAGAGTCCGGGTCCATCCGACTGCCCTGCCGTGGCCTCTTATTCACATGCTTTTCGCCAGTCTCTATCTCTTCCTCTACACACGCCGCCTCGACTGGCGGGACGACCGCACAGTCACGGCGTTCGCCGGCTTGACGTTGACCCTTTTCCTGCTCTGGTCCAAGGGCTTCAGTGGTCAATTCACGGTATACCTGGTTACGCCCGTGGTCCTGCTCCTTCCTAACTGGCGGGGTGTACTCTATCTGGCTGCCTTCAGCTTGCTCTATGTCCTTGAGTGGCCGTTGTCACACGTCCTGCTGCAGGAACAGGCCTGGTTCCACACGATGATCGTCTTGAGTCGCACTGCTGGCCTCATCACTCTCTCGCTGGAGTTCGGCGCACTGGTCTTCCGGTCTCCTTCCGCTGCTGGCGTCCCAAAGACTGCATGGGGACGCCTCCCGCGCCTCGCGACGGCGATTGTGCTGACCAGCATGCTCGTTTCCTTTGTGATCGCGACCCCCTTCGCCTTAAGTCACTATTCGGCGGCCCGCTCGCGAAGTGACCCCGCCGCTGCGGCCCTCGACGCGATTCGTGAATCGGGGCGCCGCGACATGCCCATCGTCTTTGCCCATCCTACCACCTATCGGCGCCTTTTCGCTGCTGCCCGGTTCCTCGGCCCGGTGACACAGGTGCCCGCCGCCGACACCCTACCCGACGCGCAGCGCGAGGATTGGATCGAGGAGACTCTGGGCGGTAAACCGTTTTGGCTGATCGTGGATGAGAGCAGGACCACGACGCGCCGGGCTAATCGAGATGTGGAGGCCTGGATCGCCGCTCGGGCTTGTCGTGCGGGAGTGACCTGGGTTGGCAAGGCCCGGCTCTCACGGTTTGTCGTGGGTGATCCGGCGGTTCCCTTGGAGGCGACTGCCGATTTGGTCAACGGCATCCACCTGGACGGTTCCAGGATCAGCGCGCTTGACGCCAGACCGGGTGGCGGCCTCTGCATAGAACTAGACTGGCGCGGGGAGGCTGATGTTCTTGACGCCCACACGGTCTTCGTGCACGTGATGGACGCTGAGGGTAGACTGGTCGCTCAGACCGATCAGGAGCTGGGCACGGACACCGTCTCATCGGCGAGCGTGGACGGCGAAGCCGCTCTGGTAGAGCAGCACGGCCTCGTTCTGCCGCCGGACACGTCTCCGGGTGAGTACCACGTGAACGTGGGACTCTATGGTGCCGACGGCTCCAGGACCCCGCTTGCGGACGGGCCTCCGGGCTCGACACACAACACCATCGACTTGGGCCAAATCGACGTCCGGTGCGCCGGCGAATGAAGCTGGGGAAGCTGCAGCAGCGCTGTCCCTTTCGAGATCGGCTCTCTGAGCCCGGCGTCACCCTCGATGTAGCCATCCAGGCCGGCTTGGTTCTCCTGACTGTGGTGTTGTACGGCGCCTCGATGAGCTATCCCTTCTTCTGGGATGACCCGGTGGAGCTGGGCAGAGCTCAGACACGGACGGCCATCGAGTTGTTGACGGACTCGGGTGACTACCTATATTATCGGCCTCTCACCTTCATCATTTGGAAGGCCCTCGGAGCCCTCGGAGGTGGCTTCGATCCCTTCGTCTTGCACCTGGTCCAGGTCGTTGCTCATGCGATGAACGGCGTCCTCGTCTGCGCCTTGGTGCGACGCCTCGCGCAGCACCGCGTCGTCGCCCTTGCGACGGCTTGTCTCTTCGTGATTTACCCGTTCTCCTACCAGGCCGTCACCTGGATCGCGGTGGCCCAGGTTCCGACGCTTACCCTACTGCTTGGTGCCCTTGTTGCCTACCATGAGGGGAGATCACGGCATAAACCCGGGTGGTCGTGGGCTTCCTTGTTCCTCCTCACCCTCGCTCTCTTCGCGCACGAGAGTGCCACGACCTTCTGCATCATCTTCTTGATGGTGGAGGTTTTCTTCCTCCAGGCCCGGGACTCCCTATCGCAGGGGGGCAGAGGTCTCAGAACCCTGGTGTCGGGTGCGTGGCCCGTACCCGCCCTGCACGTGCTCGTCAGCCTCGCCTTCACGGGCCTATGGATAGGCATACCCAAGGACGCCTCCTCCTTCGCCCTCCGATGCCAGCCGGCGGTGGCTGCCTACCTCCTGCAAGGTCTAATCTGGCCGGTGGTGGGTGCCATCGGCCCCTATGTCAGCGGCAGCCTCCCGTTCCGATCCCTCGTCGTGATTGCCACTACCTCCATCCTCTTGGGTGGGTTCGTCCTACTCTATCGGCGCCGTCAGCGGTTGAGCCTGCTGGGGCTGGGCGTGCTCTGGTTTGTCATCCCAGCCCTTCCCATCTGGGTCACCCGGGATTTCAGCTATGTCCGCATTGCCCCCCGGCTGCTCTACGTGAGCGCCCCGGGGGCGGCGTTGCTCTGGGGAGGGCTCGTCGGGTTGCCGGCGCCGCAGCGCTTCCCATCGGGCGCCCTCCGAAAGGGCTTGATCTGGCGACTTGGCGCTGCAGTCTTGACCGCCGCTATCGTGTGGCAGAGTATTGCCTTCATCGTTGACAGAGGGCGCATGTGCGCCGGCGCGATGGGCGCTATCGGGGACATCGCGCACGGGGTGCAAGCATCCCCGGCGGAAGGCGATACGCTCTTCATCAATGTGCCGGATCGGCTGAGCTCCCGTCGAATGGAATATCCCATTGGTGACTCTCTGGTGATGGTCATGCCCATCGCCGTGGAGATTGGTGATTACATTGCTCTGCACGGGGGCGAGCGCGTGGCGACTCGGTCACTGAGCGTGCCTTGGCTGGCCGATCTGGAGCGATATCCTTACGAGGTGAGTGTGCGGGGCGTCATACCCGAGTGGCAGGACCTGGCTGACGCCATACGAGCCGCCGGCGCCGTCTATCTTACCGACTATCACGCGGACGGGACCATCCGCGTGGTAGAGGCGGGTGCCGTCTCGACCGCACAGGATCTCGCGCCGGGCCGAGTCTCCTTTGGAGACGTCATGGACCTCCTGGGAGCCACCCTCGCGCCATCCGGCAACCTGGTGCTTGAGTGGATCTGTAGCAATCCTGGTGGCCCGCAGGATACTGTGTTCGTTCACGTCAGCCCTGGACCGGGCCAACCACCGGTCGTACAGGCGGATGGCGACCCTCTACGGGGTCTCTGGCCCGCTCGGATCTGTCGACCAGGTGACTACCTTCGTGACGTCCGAACCCTTGATCTGGAAAGCGTAGGGGAGGGGCAACACCAAGTTCTGGTGGGCATATACGACCGAGGAACGGGTGTCCGGCTCGTCGCGCGGGATGCGGCAGGGCGGAGACTGCAAGATGACAGCGCCGTGGTGGCGACCTGGACTCCGGAGAAGTAGGCTCGCCCGTAATCGGGTGGCGCGGCGGTCATGTCCCGTACTCCCGACCCCCGTGCAATGCGCCTTGATCGCTGCAAGCCACCCTCAGTATGTCGGTCCCTCTCTTTCTCTTGGTCGCCCCAGTCGACAGGTCCCTCAGCGGCTTGGAACCACGACAAATCGTTGGGGCCGGTCCTTCCGGCTACTATTTGCCATCTCGAGTCCGTCAGGTATAATCCTCGTTGGTTAGCCCCCCGTCCAGGAGGACACGATGATCGAAGTGGAGATCGACAGCATACGGGTCAGTCTGATGTCGGAGCATCGGGTTATCGTTCTCAAGGCCCTTGAGAACGAGCTCTATCTCCCCATCTGGATTGGACCGTACGAGGCCGAGGCCATTGCTATCCGCCTCAAGAACGTGGATATCTCCCGTCCCCTCACCCACGACCTGCTCAACAACGTCATTGGCGAGATGGGCGGCGACATCTCTCATATCCTGGTTAGCGATCTTCGCGATGACACATTCTATGCTGAGATTTCGGTGAACATCAACGGCACCACCCTGGAGATCGATTCTCGTCCCTCCGATGCCATCGCATTGGCGGTCCGGGCAGGGGTCCCGATCTTTGTAGCCGAGACCGTCATGGAGCGAGCGAGTATCACCCCTGAGGAGGACATCACCGAGGGCGGGCAAGATGACGAAGAGCTCTCGGCGTTCCGCGATTTTGTTGAAGGTCTCGATCTGGATGACCTGTCGTCCTAGCGTGCGTCCGGTTTCGGGACGACTAAGGTAACGCATGGCAGGGCCGGACAAACTCGTTCCCCACAGCACGGAAGCCGAGGAGGCTGTCCTCGGTTCGCTTCTGATTGACCCCGAAGCGCTCTTCCAGGTCTCTGCTTTCCTGAAAGCGGACGACTTCTACATTCAGAAGAACGACTGGATCTACGCGACGATCCTCAATCTGCACGAGCGGCGTGAGCCTATCGATTTCGTCACCGTCTGTGACGACCTTGAGCGGGAGGGGCGTCTTGAGGAGATCGGTGGGGCGGCCTACGTCACCCAACTGATCAACGCAGTTCCCAGTGCCATCCACTGCGAGGCCTACGGGCGGATCGTCGAGCAAGCCGCCATCCGCCGTCGGCTGATCAGCGCCGCCAGCCGGATCGCGCAGCTCGCCTACCAGGAGGATCAGGACGTAGATCTGACCGTGGACCGCGCCGAGCAGGCGCTGTTCAGCGTCTCTGAGCGGCGTATCACGCGGGACCTCGCCCCGGTGCAGGAGGTCATACGGCGCTACTATGATCGCATCGAGTACCTCTACGATCACCAGGATGAGCCCCTGGGCGTGCCCACGGGTTTCATCGACCTCGATCGGCTGCTGGGTGGGCTGCAGCGCTCCGACCTGATCCTGATAGCAGCTCGTCCATCCGTCGGTAAGACCTCTCTCGGTATCTCCGTGGCCCGGCATGCAGCGGATCTAGGACAGCACGTGGCCATCTTCAGCCTCGAGATGTCGAGCGAGCAGGTCGTACAGCGGATGGTCTCTGCGGAGACGGGCATCGACGCTCAGAGACTCCGCCTGGGTGACCTCCAGGAGCGGGAGTGGCCGCTGTTTGTCCAGGCCACAGGCCGCCTGTCAGATCTCCCGCTGTACATTGACGACACACCCTCCATTTCTGTCCTGCAGATGCGCACGAAAGCTCGCCGCCTCCACGCGGAGCATGGGATTGACCTGATCCTGGTCGACTACTTGCAGCTCATGACCGCCGGGGACATGCGGGGTGAAAGCCGAGTCCAGGAGGTCTCTTACATCTCCCGCTCGCTCAAGGGCCTGGCGCGAGAGCTCGATGTACCCCTTGTGGCTATCTCCCAGCTCTCACGTGCTGTTGAGCAGCGGTCCGACAAGAAGCCGATCTTGGCGGACTTGAGGGCAAGCGGCAGCTTGGAGCAGGACGCCGATGTGGTCATGTTCATCTATCGGGACGAGATGTACAATCCCGACACGGACCAGCCGAACATCGCCGAGGTGATCATTGCCAAGCACCGGAACGGGCCCACGGGAAGCATACAGCTCTTCTTCCGCGATCGTTTGGCCCAGTTTCTCGATGCCGAGACCCGTCAGGAACCTGTTCAGTTCTAGGAGTACGGCCCACGTCAGCCACGCTTGTCAGCCCGCCCACGTCTTCACAGGACGCGAATCCAACTGCTCAAGGCGTCTTGAGGATACAGTCAGCTGGTACAAAACATTCCCCCAGAAAGCCCGGTCACCGTGGAGGTCTTCGTGGGGGGTACTGTGCCTTGGTGCGAACAAGCACCTGGATCGAGGAGCACCCATAACGTGATGGAGCAGGGAATGACGAAGGAAAAGAAACGATCGGCGCAGATCATGCGCCTGGAGGAAATCCTCCTGAGCCCCGAGGACGTCCTGCGGGGCCAGGGTATCGACCCTGAGCGGGCCCGGCCTGCGCTGCGTACCACGGCCGAAGAAGCGGCACGGGGGCTTGAGGACCTTCTGGAGCCTGCAGCAGTGCTGGATGTCGTCGGGGTGGAGGACTTTCACCACAAGACCATTGACCTGGAGGGCGGTCACAGCTTTGAGGGCCCCTTGGCCGCTCGAGCTCTGGCCGGCGCAGAGGAGGTCGCTCTGGCCGTCTGCACCATCGGCCTGGCGCTGGAAGAGCGGATGAAAGCGCTCTTCTCCGAGGATCCGATGCAGGCTATGGCGCTCGACGGTGCTGGAGTGGCCGCACTGGGCAAGGTCTCCGATGCCGCCATCGCGCGGATTCGCGAGATGGCTCATGAACGCAGCCTCGGATCGGGCATGCGCGCACAGCCGGGGCAGGAGGGCTGGTCCATCTGGCAGCAGAAAATCCTCTTCGATCTTCTGCCGGCTGACGATATCGGCGTTCGGCTCACCGACAGCTGTCTGATGATCCCGCGCAAGTCCGTCTCCTTTGCCATCGGCATTGGACCGGACATGAGGCCTGATGCCGTGGCCTGCGATTTCTGTTCCAAGCGTGATCGCTGTCAGTGGCGCGTGAAAGCCGAACCGACTGCCGCATAGACAACGAATGAGAACATGGGACGGAGGCGAGGCGCTCCGCTGACGCCCAAACCTTGTGACGAAAGGGGTAATACATGACCGTTGATTACACTGTAGATTTCCAGCCCTTGGGCCGTCGCGTGCAGGTGGCCGATGGGAGCACGCTGCTTGAGGCCGCGCGGAAGGCGGGCGTGGGTCTGAACGCGGTCTGCGGTGGTGCGGGCGTATGCGGCACGTGCCGGGTGCGCGTGATGGAGGGCATGGTATCCCCTCCCAACAAATCAGAGGCAAACTTCCTTGACCAGTCTGAGATCGATGATGGATACCGGCTGGCCTGCCAGGTGGAAGTGGGTGGGGACGTGCTCGTCGACGTACCCCCGGAGTCCATCACCGCTCCTCAACGGGCGCAGATCGAGGGACGGGAGCGCGCCGTGGAGATCGACCCGACCGTTCGGTCATTTGATCTCCATCCGACGCCGCCCGGTCTGCACGACCTGCGCTCCGACGAGAAGCGACTCCTGGAGGCTCTGCGGGAGGAGCACAACCTGACCGGCGTGCGCTTCGATCCGGTGGTGCTTGCCCATATTCCTGCCCAGCTTCGAGAAAACGACTGGGAGATCCGTCTTTTCATCAGGGACAACAACGGCTGTCCCTCTGTGATCGGCGCGGCATCGGTGGGCACACACCCACTGGGCCTGGCTGTCGACATCGGCACGACCAAGGTTGCTGCCTATCTCGTGGATCTGGAGACTGGCCAGACGCTGGGGGCCTCGGGGGAGATGAATCCTCAGATTGCCTTCGGAGAGGACGTCATGGCCCGGATCGCGTACGCTATGGATGGCGAAGGTCACACCGAGGAGCTTCAGGAAGCCATCGTCGAGGGCTTGGATGACCGCGTCCGTGAGCTGTGCGAGACGTGCGACCGAGACCGCGACGAAGTGCTTGAGGCCGTCCTCGTGGGCAATACGTGCATGCACCATCTCGTGATGGGGCTCCCTGTTGACCAGCTCGGTGTAGCGCCCTATGTGCCTGCTCTGTCCGCCTCCTGCGACATCAAGGCCCGGGATATCGGTTTAGACATTGCCCCGGGTGCCTACGTCCATCTTCTGCCCAACATCGCCGGGTTCGTGGGCGCGGATCATGTCTCCATGGTGATGGCCAGCGGACTCCATGAGACCGATCAGGTCACGCTTGGCCTGGACATTGGGACGAACACCGAGGTCAGTCTGGCCGCCGCCGGACGCCTCCTGAGCTGCTCGACGGCTTCCGGGCCCGCCTTCGAGGGCGCCCACATTCGAGATGGCATGCGGGCTGCCCCGGGAGCCATCGAATGGATCAAGATGGTGGACGGAGGTGTCGAGTACCAGACCATAGATGATGCCCCACCTGTGGGTATCTGCGGTTCCGGGATCCTCGATGCCGTGGCTGAGCTGCGCCGCATCGGCGTGCTCCAGGAGAATGGATCGATGCGGCGGGATAGCCATCCTCAGGTTCGACAGGGCGGGGATCGCCCTGAGTTCGTGCTGGTGGGCCGGGGCGAAGATGGCGCGCTGAATGACATCGTTATCAACCGGAAAGATGTCAGCGAGATTCAGCTAGCAAAAGGCGCCATCCGTGCCGGGGTCGAGGTGCTCCTGGATGAGGCCGGCGTCGACCTCGATGACGTCGAGCGCGTCGTCGTCGCGGGAGCCTTCGGCACGTACCTCGATGTGAGGAGCGCCCGGGCGATAGGCATGTTCCCCCCGCTGCCTCTGGACCGCTTCGATCAGGTCGGCAATGCGGCCGGCATTGGGGCAAAGCTGGCTTTGCTCTCGCGCCGCTGTCGGCACGTGGCTGAGGAGATCGCTGGACGGGTGGAGTACGTGGAGCTGACCACGGATGGGCGTTTCTCCAACGCCTATATGGAGGCCATGGCTCTCCCCGATCCGGCTGACGTCGACGTCTAAGAAACTCGCCTCAGCCGCTTGGTAGCAGCGCTTGTCATCCGTCAAGCCGCTACTGGGCGGGGATGACCCGGGTTCGTCTCCGTCTTGGCCGGTGCATGGACCGTTTTCGCCCCCGGCCACATAAGCGACCCTGCCGGTGACTCAGTCACGGGCTCCGGCCGACCTCCGTGAATCCCTGCCCGCGGGTCGGCCGCAGGCCCATCTCCAGCCGCTGGCTATCCGCAGCACACCTCAAGGGCGCCGGGGAGAATCTCACACCTGATCTCCCTGGCGTCTGTACACAGGACCTCCCCATCGACGTGCGCCACCAGGCCATCTGGCGATGAGACCTCGACGACCGCGGCGCGGGCCATCGTCACGGGGTCGAGTTCCGTGTGGGTGCCGCGCAGGAAGTGCGGAAGAAGTCGGAGCATGGTCAGTCGACTGACCTCTCTGGCGATGCACAGGTCAAACATCCCATCATCAGGATGTGCATCCGGCGCGATCATGAATCCGCCGCCTTCTCGGGGGCCATTGGCGATGGACACCAGTGTGGCAATCAGGTCCATGGTCTCCGCATCATACTTGACCGTCACGCTTGGGGTGCTGAAGTTGAGGAAGATTGTCTTCAGGACTGCCAACAAATAGAGGGGCAGGCCCCGAAGCCGTCTGATCTTGAGCGTCTCCATCAGGACTGCACCGTCAAATCCAATTCCAACCACGTTACCGAAGTAGCGGGGTTCTTTCCCGGGCACGGTCACCCGTCCCAGGTCAATGGTTCTGCCGCCCGCGCAGGTCAGATGGCGGCACGCTTCCTCAAGATCCAGCGGAAGTCCTACCCCGCTGGCAAAATCGCTCCCGGAGCCGGCTGGCAGCACGCCCATCCGTCGTTTGGCCCCATTCTCTGATGCGGCCATGAGTCCATTAATGACCTCGTTGGCGGTACCATCTCCTCCCGCACTAACGATCGTCCCGAAGCCGTCTTCGGCTGCTCGCTGTGCGAGCTCGGCTGCGTGCCACGGCCCCTTCGTCCATTCGAGGTCGAAGCGGATGCCCTGCGCTGTAAGACATTGACGCAACTCAGGCTCTACGCGTGCGCCGTGCCCCCGCCCGGCCGCGGGATTCAGGATAACCTTAACCGGTTCCATGCACTCCTCCGATACCATGCCTGTCCTATTACAGTTCTACCGTCAGTCGAGTATACACCATAAAGAACACGCCACGAGGACCAACGGTGCGTCCTCGTGGCGTGTCTGGTCACGTTTGGCGATCAGACGATCCTCACGGGCCCGGTTTTCCGGCTGGATCAGATCGGCGCTCTACTCGGGCACAATGAACGTGTCAACGATGTTGCCGTCCCTGTCGCGAAGTGTGATCAGCTCGCCCCGACTCCAGGCGGGATCTGTCCGGTTCCAGTACAGCCTCCGCGGTGTGTCCTCCCCGGCTTTGGAGACGATCCAAACCTCACCGCCTGGAAAGAGCGTCAGTGCCGGGAAGTCAAAGTCCGCACCGCCTGTCCCCGACAGGCGCCAGTCCTCCAGGCTCACGGTACCGCCCTCGTTCCTGAGCAGCAGAGCCTCAGTCTCCAGATCGCTGACGCCTTCCGCCCCGGTTACCTCCACAAGCGGGGGTCCCGAGGGCGTCAATGTTGGGGGATATGGCCCATCTGCTGACTCGGACGCCTCGCTCGGTGGTGTCGCGCCCGCCGGCGACTCGGTCGTCGCTGCCGTCGCCTCGTCCTCAGGTATGGTCAAGACCTGCCCAATCTGCAGCACATCAGGGTCCGGGAGATCATTCGCGGCAGCCAGCGCTTCCGTTGAGACGTCGTACTGCTGGGCGATGGCCGACAGCGTGTCGCCTGCTTGCACCGTGTGCGTCGTAGGGGGCTCCGGAGTCGGCGCGGCGGGCGGCGTAGGGGATGGAGACACTGTTGGCGGTTCCGTCGCCGGGGGCGCAAAGGGCGACTCGGCTTCGCGCTCACGAGGCCAGAGCAGGCGCGCGCCAAGGATGGCGCTGGCCAGGATGAGAGCACCTATCGCGACGAGGCCCCATTTGCGCGAATCCATAGTAGCAGCTCCCTTGGGTCAACAATCTCACTCTGCCGACGATAGCTATTCTACCACGAATCACGCCGCAGGACGAAGCGCACGGCTACCCGTGGCTGGGCCCGACCAACTCTCGCCCGTTGGGCACAGGTCCTGTGCGTCGCCCGTGTCCCTGGCGGTTCCGCGTCAGTCGCTCCACGCGCCCCCGAGCCGGCGGGTCCCTATCACCCCGTTGGCCGCACCGCACCGAGTCCTTGGCGCACGGGTGCGCTAACGACTTGTCGCGGAGATCGTCGCCGGTTGGAGACCGTTGGCGCCCGAGTACTGACCCGTTGTGACTGGCATATGAGACACGCATACGCTCGTGAGGTGCAACGCCACTGGAAAAAGCATCACATCGTTCGGTGCGGCAACTTGTTAGTGCACCCTTGGCGCACCATGGAGGTTCGTTTCCTTGCGCCGCCCGGGACCCCTCGCTAGAATACCCGTATGCCCGAGCTGCCAGAGGTCGAGACCGTCGTCCGGGGCCTGAGACGATGCCTCATCGGAGAGACGATATCCAGTGTGACCATCTACTGGGCCAGGAGCATCGCGCGTCTGGACCCAGAGCAATTCATCGCGCAACTCACAGGAAGGACCGTGCGCAAGGTCGATCGACGCGGCAAATGGATCGTGGTTCGTCTTGACGACGGGCAGGGCTTGCTCGTTCATCTGCGGATGACGGGACAGCTCCTGCTGGAACCGGCGCCCTGTCCGGATGACGACTACACACGCGTGGTGTTCAACTTGAAAAGCGGGCGGCGGCTGCGATTTTCCGACATGCGCAAGTTCGGACGCCTGATCTTGACCGACAATCCGGGAGACGTGCTCGACGAGCTCGGCCCTGAGCCGCTGGGAGAGGCTTTCACGTTGGAGCGTTTCGAGCATATGATGGCTGAACGGCGGGGGCGCGTCAAGTCCCTCCTGCTCGATCAGCGCTTCCTGGCCGGTCTCGGAAACATCTACGTCAACGAGGCTCTCTGGAAGGCCCGTATTCACCCCCTTCGTCCCGCCAACAGCCTCTCGTCCGGTGAGGTTGCGGCGCTCTACCGTGCCGTACGGTCCACCCTCCACGCCGCTATAGGCGAGGGCGGCACCACACTGGAGAACGGGAATTTCCGCCAGGCGGACGGCGCGGCGGGCGAGTTCGCGAGCCAGCTCCTGGCCTACGGTCACGAGGGCGAGCCCTGTCCCTGCTGTGGTGCCCGGATCGAGCGCATCACCGTGGGGCAGCGGGGCACCTATGTCTGTCCCGCGTGTCAGCCATCCTCCGCTGCGGAATCATGATCCATTGGATGCACAGATGGTGCTCTAATCCAGCCTTTCGATGGCATAGAGGACCGCATCCTGTTCCGACCATGCCTCTACCAGGCGAAGACGCGGATGACCCTCCTGCCCTGCATGGAGTGCATCGAGGGGGGCCGGATGATCGGCCTCCAGCAGGAGATAGCTGATGCCGTATCGTTCGGCAACCTCTAGAACCGCCTCCACCTCGCCGTTGGGGATGACCGTGGCCTGGCGTCTGGTCTGGTACCAGAAGGCCGGCGGATCACCGACCATCACGCGGGCCCCTGTCTCGTCGTGGGCTGCCAGCCAGCGGTCCACGGTCTTGTGGAGCGCATTCGCCGCCCGCCAGTCAGGGATTTTTTGCCGTGCCGCGTAGGCGCTGAGGCCTATGGCCGTCGCTACGATTCCAGCCGCGAAGACTGTGCGAGCCTCACGGTACCGCCATCGACGCCGCCGGCTCACCGCCCATCTCAGGGTTTCCTGCAGGCCCCTCATGCTAGCTGCGTACAGAAAGGGCAGGGCCGCGCTGCTCGCATGGAAGAAGCCCCCTCGCCAGCCTGGGAACGTGAACACCAGTGAATGGGCCAGGTACACGCCGGCGAGATAGAGCGTTGCCAGCTTGAAGTCCCGGCGGCGCCAGAGTCGCGGGAGGCCTACGATTGCCAGCGGCAGAAGGATGATGAGACAGTTCTCGGCCAGGAATCGCTGGAGATTGATCCACATGGCCGAGAGCTTGGAGTGGATGATGTTCGGCCATCCCCAGGACAGATAGGCAGTCGGGGAAAGATCGCAGCCATAGCAGAAAAGGTCATCGTACTCAGTCAGCCAGAGCGTCTTTGCAGCAGCGGGCGACAAGGGGGTGCCCAGCACCGTCATGTTGCGCACCATCCACGGGCCCATGATTGCCGCGTATCCGGCGATGACGAGGGCGACGCAGGGAGCGGAGCTTACGAGCAATCGTGGTACCCCTTGCCCCCCAGTCTCTCTGAGCGTCGATACCGCACGAGGTGACGCGTTCATCTTCGATGCCAGGATGGGTGTCAACGCTATGAAGGGCAGCAGAAGGATCCCGTCGGCGCGGGTCAGGTGGGCCAGTCCCACCATGAGCCCGGCGATCAGCCAGCGCGCGGACTGATGACTGGAGGTCCGATTCCCCTCCTTGGCGCTCCCGGCCAGCCAGAACGCCAGACTGCCGAACAGTGCGAAGGGCGCGAATGTCTCCGGCAAGCTCCAGTAGGGGAAGAAGAAGCCTCCGAAGATGGCCAGCAGCCCTGCCGCCCACGCCAGCGACCGCTCGCCGGTCGCGCGATGAGCCAGCGCGTAGGCCAGGATGGGCAGAGCGGAGGAGAGCAACGCAAAGGGCATCTGCATGGCAAAGAACGAGCCGGGCAAAAGGGCACCGGCTGGTGCGGCAAGGAGGGCTGGAAGGGGCATCCAGTAGAGGAAACCGGGGTGTGGAATGCCCGGTGGATCGGACAAATAGTTCCAGATGAAGGGTTCAGCGAAGCCTCCGCCGTCCGCCATATGGACGGCGCCAGCCGTGTAGTAGGCGGTATCGGTGTACCCCGGCTGTGGCATGGCAGCCGCAACCGTGAGTCGCACAATCAGCGCCAGCCCGAACAGAAGCGCGGCATCTCTCCGTCTGTCCTTTGCCTGCACCGCTACGGGGCCTTTCCGCCCCGGGGCCTTTCCGCCCCGGGGCCTTGAGCCCCGTTCGCCAGGGCCGAATCGATTGTCAGCGCTGTTCAAAGAGGAG
>CAZIWL010000020.1:28691-46800 GCA_964542755.1 uncultured Anaerolineales bacterium | reverse complement strand
GTCTTGCCTGCCGCCTATCCGATACTCTCCACGCCCGTCTCCTCCATGTCCATCTCCACCATCTCGCCGGTGACGGTGAAGATGACCCGCTCACAGATATTGGTGACCCGATCCGCCGCTCGCTCCAGATTATGCGCTGCCCAGAGCAAATAGTTCGCCTGGTCGATCCTGCTGCCGTCCTCCATGATCAACTCTAGCAGCTGTCTGTAGACCCGATTATAGAGCGCGTCCACTTCATCGTCCCGCTCCGGGATGGATCGGGCCATCTCCCCATCCCCACGGGCGAAAGCCTCCAGGGAGTCGTGGAGCATGTCGCTCGCCCTGCATGCCATCTGCGGCAGATGGATCACGGGCTTGATCAGCGGCCCCCCGTCGATCATGAGGTTGATTCGCGCGATGCCTTTGGCGTAATCCCCAATCCGCTCCAGTTCTGACGTAATGTCCAGGACGGCAGCAATCGTACGCAAGTCACGCGCCATGGGTTGCTGAGTGGCGATGAGCGCCAGGGCATCAGCTTCCAGCTCAAATCGCCGCTCGTTGATGAAGCGGTCCTGAGCCACGATGTCACGGGCTCGCTCGCGATCTCTCTCCTTCAAACACTTGACTGACTCGACGAGCGCACTCTCGACCCGGCTGCCAAGACTCAGCACTGCGTCTTGAAGTCGCTGCAATTCCTGATCAAAGCTCTCACGTAGTGCCATGTGGCCCCTCTTCCCTCGCTAGCTCATCCTCGACGTCTCGCAGATACTCGATGACCTGACGACGTAGACCGTCGCGCACCTCGCGGAAGACCCCAAGTCGCTCCTCCTCGTTTCCCGAGGCATCGGCCGGGTCGGGGAATCCGATGTGCCGCATGCGTCCGGATCCGAGCCAGATAGGGCAGTTCTCGGCCGCATCGTCGCAGACGGTGATCACCGCGTCGAAGGTTCGTTCCCGGAACTCGTCCACCGATTTGGACTGTTGGTTCGAGATGTCGATTTCGAGCTCGGCCATCGCCTCGATGGCCAAAGGATGGACGTAGCCCGATGGCGCGGTGCCGGCCGAGAAGGCCGCCCATTGATCACCTAAGAAATGATTCACCAGTCCCTCAGCCATCTGGCTGCGGCACGAGTTCCCTGTACAAAGAAAGAGCACCCTTCCCTTATCCATTACGCGGCCTCTCCATCACTACGCTTTTCCAGCCAATCCACAATCCTTTCCTTGATCTCGTCCCGTGCCCGTCGGAACGCCTCCAGCTTCTCCTTCTCGCTGCCCTCCACAGCCGCAGGATCCTCAACCGGCCAGTAGCGGCGCTCACCGAGCCCTGGGAATGTAGGACATCTCTCTTCCGCCTTAGCGCAGACCGTGATCAGGATACCGAAGTACACCTTGTTGAAATACTCAGCCACCCCTTTGCTACGCTGTCCCTCCAGCTCGATGCCCACCTCTTCCATAACTTCGTAGACCATTGGATGAATAGAGGAAGGCTCGAACCCAGCGCTGTAGACCTCAAACTGATCGCCAGCATACGCTCGCAAGAAGGCCTCAGCCATCTGGCTTCGAGCGCGGTTCTCTATGCACAAGAACAAGACCCTTGGTTTCTTTGTCACGTGCGAGTCCTCCTAGCCGAACCGGCCCGTAATATACCGTTCTGTGATCTCCTCCTGGGGATTCGTGAACATCCGTTGGGTAGGCCCGTGTTCCACCAGGTAGCCAGCCCGGTCCTCATCCATCATGAAGAACGCTGTGTAGTCCGAAGCGCGGGCTGCTTGCTGCATATTGTGTGTCACGATGACGATCGTATACTCCCTCTTCAGCTGCTGGATCAGCTCCTCGATCTTCAGCGTCGCCACCGGATCCAGCGCCGAGGCCGGCTCGTCCATCAAGATGACGTCGGGCTCCACGGCCAATGCCCGCGCGATACAGAGCCGCTGCTGCTGGCCACCCGAGAGGGCCAGGCCGGACTTGTTCAAATCGTCCTTCACCTCGTCCCAAAGCACCGCTCCGCGGAGGCTTTTCTCCACGATCTCGGCCAACTCCGCCCGATCGCGGATTCCGTGGGAACGCGGTCCGTAGGCCACGTTGTCGAATATCGACTTTGGAAAGGGATTCGGCCGCTGAAACACCATCCCCACGCAGAATCTCAACTCCACGGGATCCATCGCGAACACGTTGTGCTCATCGATGAAGACATCACCGTCTACCCGCACGCCCGAAATCAAGTCGTTCATACGGTTGAAGGTCCGCAGGAAGGTACTCTTGCCGCAACCTGACGGGCCGATGATGGCCGTGATCGCATTCCTTGGGATCTGGATGTCGACGCTCTTGAGCGCCCTGAAGTCGCCGTAGTACAGGCTGTATGCCTTCGTCTCCAGCTTGACGTCCTGGAACTCCATTTATCTCCCCTTCAACTTCGCAGTTAGGCGTCGTGATACAATGTTGATCAGCAAATTGATCAGAATAATCGTAAGAATCAGTACCGCACCCGTTCCCATCGCCTTGTCGAAGGCCCGAGTCTCCATGGCCAGGTAGTAGACGTGGAGTGCCATCGACCTGCCTGGAGAGCTGAGATCGAAGACCGTGTCTGGGGCGCGCACGGTGCCGCCAAAGGTCACGAAGAAGACCGCCGTCTCGCTGACAACGCGGCCCACGCTCAGCACGATGCCGGTGATGATGCCTGGTGCAGCCGCCGGCAGGACGATCTTCCAGGCCGTCTGCCACTTCGTAGCCCCCAGGGCAAGACTCGCCTCACGGTACGAGCGGGGAACAGCCTTGATCGCCTCCTCGCTAGCTCGGATAATCACCGGCAAGACCAGGCAGGCACCCGTCGCGGCCGCCGAGCGCAGCGAGAAACTCCAGCCCAAGGCCACCGCGGACACAAAAAGAGCGTACCCGAACAGGCCAAAGATGATGGACGGAACACCAGCGAGAATCTCGACCGCAAACCTCACTACACTCACAATGATGGGAACCAGGCCGCTGCCGCCCTCCATCTCCTCCGCATACTCCACGAGGTAGATCGCAGCGAGGATGCCCAGCGGACCGGCGAACACGATGGTCCAGAAGACCAGGTAGACCGTCGACACAATCGTCGTCGACATGCCCCCCACGTCCGATGTCGCCAGCCCGCCGGCTGGAGGCGTCGTCAAGAACTCCAGGTTCACGACCTTCGCCCCTTGCACCACGACATAGCCAACCACCGCGAGCAGGATGGCCACCGCCGCCATACCAGAGAGCCAGAGTAGACCAAAGGCCGCCCGCTGTATCAGGTGCCGGCGCGCCAGGTTGACCTTTGCTCGCGACGTCTCTTCTCGCTGGGAGACCGCGAGCTGGACCAACCTGCGAAACGTAACATCCTCTCGGGTCATGGTTGTCGGTCTTGCTGTGCCTTCACTCATTCCGCTCCTCCCCGCTGGATCAGAAGCCGCGCCGATCCATTCACCAGCATGATCAGTATGAACAACACGACCCCCGTCGCGAAAAGCGCATCCTCGTGCAGCCCGGTGGCGTACTTGATCTCGACAGCAACGTTGCCCGTCAGCGTCCTCGCCTGGCTCAGAAACAGCGTCAGCGGATTCTGGCTCAGTGGCCCCGGCATGCGGATGGAGTTGCCAATGACCATAATCATCGCCATGGTCTCTCCTAGCGCCCGCCCCACGCCCAGAATGATGGCGGCGATAATGCCCGACCTTGCCGTCGGCAGCGTCACCCGCACGATCGTCTGCCAACGCGTCGCCCCCAAAGCTAGGGAGCCCTCCTTGAAGTCCCGGGGCACGGCGCGGATGGCATCCTCAGCGATGTTGGTGATCGTCGGCAGGACCATCACCGCCAACACCATCGACGCCGACAGCAGATTGAACCCAGAGTTACCGGGCACCGAGAAGGTGCTTCTCACAGCAGGCACCAGCACCACCATTCCAAACAGGCCGTAGACAACCGAAGGGATACCTGCCAGAAGTTCCACGGCCGGCCGCACGATTTCCCGAACCGCAGGCGGGGCAACCTCGGCCAGGAAGATCGCGCCTCCCATGGCCAGGGGGACGCCGAGGATAACCGATCCCAGCGTCACCAGGAGGGAACCTGCAATCATCGACAGAATACCCAACTGATCCTCCTGAGGCCGCCAGACCGTGCCCGTGAGCATGGGAGCCACCCCGTACTCCCGGAACGCGGGCAGGGCCTCGCGCAGTGTGAAAAGCAGGATCAGAAAGACAATGAACACTGAGGCCAGCGCACTCAGGAAGAGGACGTACCTGATGCCTGTGTCGACGAGCTTTCTCATAGGCCTTCGCCATCCTTTCGTATGTGTGTATCTGAGTTGCACATCTTGGCTCCCATCACCTCGAAAAACCCCTCTGGCGCGTGGCCCGCTGACCCGACGTCTTCGTGACCAAGGCCCAAGAACCGCTGACCACACGACAACCGGGCATCACGTTTGCTGGATCGGCTCCGCCGCTCGCGGGGCGGCACGGTCTCCATGACAGGTTAGAAGCTCGGCCCTCTCCTGGCGGAGCCTCTCCACCAAAGCTGGTACACCCTGCATAGCCTCCTCCGAACCACCCGCCTGCAACCGGACGACCTCCGTCATGATCCCCTCCATCTCATTGGAGAGGCTGATCAACTGCGCTTCAACCCGGTCGAGCTGTGTGGATACCGCTTCCAGTTTCTCGCCGCGCCGTGTAAGGGCACGCCGCGATTCCTCGTACTCCTGCCGCGTGATCGTGTCCTGGCTACGCTCGATCATCGAATCCAACTGATGGACCTCGGCCTCCAGGTCGCCCCGCGACTCCGTCACCAGACGGTAGTTCTCCAGGGCCGTCATTCGCCGACAGAGAGCGTGCGCCTCATCAACCACGTCCTTGACCTCGGCCTGTACCGGCCGAAGAGCACGCGCCACTCCGGGAGGCGCCGAGGCGAGACTGTTGAAGATGCTGACCTGTGACCGCTCGAGTCGATCGAAGCGATTCTGCAGCCGGCGAGCCAGCGGTTCCCGACGCCGCATCTCGTGGCTCATACGCAGCGAGGGATCACGAGCGACGGAGAGTACCATAATGAGCCATACAACGAGCCCGACCGGAAAGAGCCACCACGCTGACACCAGCCCAGCCATCGCCGACGTGCCGAGTGCCAGGACGTTCAACGGGTGGGTCAGACCGGCCAGCAGGGGAGATCGACCAGTCACGGGTTGCCCTCGCTGTCGGCAGCATAAGAGATGGTCCGCCTGCCAATGGGCAGCCGGCACCCCCGGCCGACCGTCCTAGAAGAACGTGGCGATCTCGGCATAGATCTCCCCTATCGTCTCCGGGTCGCTGTCATACTGCCTGCCACCGGTGATCTCGGCAATCTGCTGGAGAATCTCCCGGTCAGCCGCGCGACCAAACGCGATGGTGAAGATTTTCGTGGCATCGCCGCTCTCACTCTGAGCCCCGATCCGGGCCGTCAGCTCCGGCAACGTGATCGGCGAAGCCGTATCCTGACCATCGGTCAGGACAACGATGGCCCGAATATGGTCGGGATCCCCATAAGCATCCAACTCGCGATAGGCAAACTCCACCGCCGAATAGAGCTTCGTGTCGCCTCCCTCGATGACGCCCGAGACACGATTTCGCACCTCCTGGCGTTTCTCAGCCAGCGGCGACAGCTCGGTCAGCGTGATCATCTCGTCGCTGAAGAGAATCACCTGCAGCCGATCCCGATCGTCCATGAGATCAATGAAATCGACCAGGCTGGAACGAGCCGAGGAGATCTTCTTCCCTTCCATACTCCCCGACGTATCCATCACCACGACCACGTCGACGGGCTTCTTCACCTCGGACCGCCATAGCTCCTGAACGCCGACGACCACCTCTGCCGACGGAACCTCCAGGACCGTCTTCGGCTCGGTCGGGTCGACCCCGTGCTCGAGGTCGAGGGGCGTGCTAAGCGGCAGCCCCGGGTCGGATGGACGGAAACCGTACGTCACCGAGAGCCGCTGCTGAGGCTCCGCCAGGAGGTACGCCTCGAAGATCTCGGCAGCCCCGCGCTGCTCGTCGCTCACCCAGGGCGCGTTCAGTATGATGTAAGGATGATTGCTCCAGGCCGTTCCCTCTTCAGGGTAGATCGCCACCACCGGGGGCTGATTGCTCTCTCCTCGTATTCGCTTCGCCTCCTGGGCCGCAATCAAGTTCTCGTACATCACCGCCGCACTCAGGTAGGAGGGCCCCCGCTCGAACATCCTGGTGGCAAAGAAGCCGGTGCTCTCGCCGTAATGGATCACGCTGCTTTCGACATCCGCCATGAAGGCCTTCAACTCCGGATCCTGGAGATCGGCCAGCGTCAGGTCACGAGGTTTGTCGGCAGCTGCGTAGGCTTCGGCAATGACAGAGATGAGACCACTGTTGCTGAAATCCGGATGCGTGTGCCCGAACTTGAACGAGCCCCACTCGGGATAGCCGTAGCCAGCCCAACCGCCCTCAGACGTTGCCAACGCCGCGATATCCGCCCAGCCCAGGGATTCGCCCGGCCAGCCCAGGGCCTCCGCCATAGGCCGCCACATGGCGATCACCACAGGGCTGAGCACCAGATCGTTCGGCGTACCGACGACGAGGTCCTCCCCGTGCTTCTGGAGCCAGCTAGCGTTGGTGACCGGGACGTAGGCCGACGATGCAGGACTCCAGACAGTCGGCTTCAAGGTCCCTTCGACGATCCTGTCACCCGACACAATCGATCCCATCGGCGTGGCCTCGACGAAGATCGTCGCGCCTGCCTCCGTCTCGTGACCTTCGCTGTTGAAGACCTCTATCAAAGGAACCAGCCACGCCTCCTTCTCAGAGCCGTAGATCATGGTGATGGTGACCCTCTTTCCGCCTGGCAGAGGGAGATTGCCACACCCAGTCAACAGGACGACCGACACCATGGTCGCCAAGGCCAGGTAACTCAGTCCTCTTCTCATCAACCCATTCCCTTTCATCGAGCGGGGTATCTGGTGCCTCGTCCCGATCCGACCTAGTTCCTTGCCCACACAGCTCCAGTTGCGGCCCATAGTCTCCCGCCGCTTCAAGATGTCCATCGATCCTCGGCGGCTCCAGCATTCATCCACGTTACGGCTGCACGTTCCTGGCCCAGAATTCCAGCAGTGTATTCAGCACATTCCCCGCTGGCACCTCCACTTGATCCGGGAGGTTCAGGCGCACCCCGTTCCCTTCATACCGTCCGAAGGGACTGCCGGGCTGATCCAACGATACGCCCTCGTGGACCGGGCGGAAGCCGTAGTGGAGCGCCAGTTCCTGCATCTCCCGATCAGTCAGAAAGTCGAGAAAGCGCTTGGCCGCCTGGGCCTCCTCCGGCTCCACCCACTCCGCGTCCAGCACGCAGAACGGGTGATCGCTCAATGAGGTCACTGGCGGGTAGATGACCTGCAATCCCCCATGACTGGAGCCGTAGCGAGCCACGGCATTGTCGATGTGTTCGATGGCCGTGGACTCGTAGACCGCCACGATATCGTATCGACTCGGTCCGTAGGCTACGATCTCCTCCATGAACGTCCCGGTACTGTCCCCGAATTTGGTCACGTTCCGGCCAAACTCCCGATACCACGCTTGATAGCCTGCATCCAGAATGTCCTCATTCGAAAGACCGCTGCTCTTCTCCGCGTAGTTATACGTCATCAGCAGGAAGGACTGAAACCCGCTGTTGGATTTCAGTGGATTCGTTTGACCAAACTTGATGAAGCCCCACTCAGGATGCCCGTATACCTCCCAGGTCTCTCGAGTGACCGCCTCGTGGAGACGGAGCCACAGCTGTCCGTTGGGATTGCCGCCCCACAAGACGTCGCTTCGATTCTCCCAGGCAACCAGAACCACCGGCGTGTTCAGGACCGGGCGACACGTCCCTGTGTCCCTTCGATCCACCACCGGCCCCCCAAACCGGTCCGTCCGGGCCGCAGAAAGATCCTCCAGCAATGAGATCTGGAGCATACTGGCCGGGCTGATCAGGTCGGGCTCTACATCGCCATCGAGCACCGCCAGATACATCTCGCGCGATCCAGATTTGCTCAGCTCAATGTCGATAGGCCGCCCCTCTACCCTGGGACCCGAGGTCAAGAATCGCCGGACGCCCTCGTCAATCCAGGCCGCCTTCTCTGTGGAGTAAAGGACGTCTAGGACGATCGGCTTCGGGGGCGGGATGATGAGATCTCTGAGGGGCGCGTAGGCTATGGCCCGGAAGCCGGGGGACACGAACGCGCCGACGAGCACGCCCAATGTCGCCAGGGCATAGACAGCGAATAGGAACAAGTTCAGCCGGGGTGTCCTCGGCATATTAGATGGACCGCGACGCGACCTGACCCAGCATCTGGAGCGCAGCGGGCGTGTTCATCAAGCTCTTCACCGGCTCAGCCAGCCATGGGAACGCCTCCTTCAACGCCTGCTGCGCGGCTCTCACGTCCCCCATCGTCGATGTCGCCGAGGTGAGAGCCACGAACAGCCGGTCGAGCGCCGCGGTGGCCTCCTGCCGCTGCTCGGCGGTCAAGGTCAGTTGCTGCCCCACCAGGCCGCGAAGGCTGGCAAACCCTTCCTCCACCCCGCTTCCTGAAGCACCGGTTACCGCGCCCCTCCCCCCAGCCTGAGCCCCCAACCCCACAGCCGGCCGCATCGACTGGGTAATCGCGCTGGCCATCGCCGAGCCCAGCCCAACCCCAGCACCCAATCCGGCTCCCAATCCGGCCAGCGAACCCTCACCTCCGGCGCCAGCCTGAGCGGCATCGCCCAGTGCCCTGGCAGCCTTGAACTGCATATAGGCGTTCATGTCACCCAGGGCCCCGATCTGAGCCCGCTCATCCAGCGCCCTCTCTACGTCTTCAGGGACCGTGACTGCCGTGACGTAAACGGCCTTGAGCAACAGCCCCAGGGCCTCAAAATCCTCCGAAGCCTTGGCTCGCAGCGCCCCACCCAACTCGTCGTACTTCGCCGGCAGGTCCAGGAGATTCACCTGGACCTCCCCCAGCAGATCGGCGAACTTGCTCACGAGAATGCCCACCAGGTAACCCGCGATGTTCTCCGTCCGATACAGGCCCTGGGTGCCTACGATCTGGTTCACAAACACCTGAGGACGCCCCACCTGGAACGCATACTGCCCCTGAATCCCCAGCCTCACTACGCCCAAGTCCTGATCCCGGAAGGCCAGCGACTGGGCCGTCTGCCAGTCGAGTCCAATGTAGTCCTTGACATGGACGTACACGACCTCGGCCCGGAATGGACTCTTGCTCCCGAAGGGAATCTTGAGGTAGTTGACGAGCAAAGGGACGTTCAGCGTGGTGAGCGTGTGCCGGCCCGGCCCCAGCATGTCCAAAGCACGCCCATCGCGGAAGAACACGGCCACTTGGTTCTCCCGCACAATGCACTGCGAGCCCAACACGATTTCCCCCGAGCCCTCCTCGGGTATCCGATGAACGATTTCCTGACCCGTGGGGTCAAGAACCTCGATCACCTCCAGGACGCCTCGCAGCCTATTGAACATGGATGCTTCCTCCGCCAGCCCACAATGGACGCCGATCCGCGCCCGCAGTCTGATAGTTATCGTAACGACACATGGCGACTTTCCATGTTAGCACGCGCCCTTTTGATGCAGATTAACGTACTGTTAACAACTTGTTAATGACCAGCCTCATCCCGGCATGCCGGAGTCGCCGGGGAAAGCACGTAGTCGGAGATGTACATCAAGACGACCCATCCAGACAGAATGGACATACCGCCGAAGAACCACCCCTCCACGCCGACCCGGTGCAATGCGAGGTCAGAATCATGCGCACTACCCAGGAAACGGGCAATCTGCGTTGCTATTCTCTCCTTGTCCTCCGCTGCCGATCCTGGGAAGGCCAGGGGTATTTCGCTGCCTGGCGAGCTCAGGACAACCTGGTAGACAGGCTCTCGATCCTCAGCCGTATTGAACCCCTGAAGCATCACGCCTTGCACGTCTTCAATGCGCCTTGCCGTAAGAGGTGCACCGAAAAACGTCTCTCGCAGTTCACACGTCACAACCTGGGAACTCGCACGCTGGCAGATCAGGTGGTCCGTCCTTCCGAAGAGGAAGACCACAAGGCAGCCTGCCAGGATGAGCAAAGCGCCAAAGAGGTGACCAGGACAGATGTCGAGGGCCTCTCGATCCCGCAGCCCTTCGTCGCCGAGCACCGCTTCCCCGCTGGTCACCATCATTCCCCCCCGTCGTTCGCCGATACCTCCACCCGGGCAGGATCTCTTGACCGGCCGTTCCCCCGCCACCCGCTATCTGGGAGCAAGAACAAATGTGAAAACCGGGCGGCTTGCCCACCCACAGGCGTCTGCTTCGGCAGAGGTCGATCCCTACCATCCATCGCCACGCGAGATGTTAGGTCCAGAGACAGGGGTGTCACGGAGACCAATCGATCGACCATCACCGCGTGGATGTCTGTGCCCGGTTCCGCCCTGGTCAGATTCTCGATCAACCTATAGCCGGGGCGCCCCTCCCCATTGGCTCGATCGGGTGGAACCGGCAAAAAATACCTATCGCGCGATAGACGCGTCAATCTCCAGGGAGTGCCTGCGGTTGCTGATGCCGGGACGTTGAGGTTGAGCACATCCACGTCTTGGGGCATTCTCTCGCTCAACGCCATCTCCGCGAAGTACCGGATGAACGCCTTCGAAGCCTCGAAGTCAGCCCTAGAATCCCCGACCAGGTGGTGCTCAGCTCCCATCTCCTGGGAGACCGCCAGAGCCGGAATCCCAAATGCCGCAGCCTCCAGCGCTGCCCCGACGGTGCCCGAGATTGTCACCTCGATCCCCAGATTGGCGCCGAAATTGATGCCGGACACCACCAGAGCCGGACGCCGTGGCGCGAGCTCGATGACCCCGTGGTCCACCGCCAGCGCTGGGCTCGCGTCGACTGCATAGCCCAGGACCTCCTCGCCCAGCAGTTTTCGAGTTTCCTCGCGTATCCGGCCCGTCACCCCTCGGGGCATCGAACGCGCTCCTCCCGACCACTGCCGGTCGGGGGCAACAACCATCACCTCGCCCAGCGGCACGACGGCCTCCGCGGCTGCCCACAAGCCATTCGATTCGATTCCATCGTCATTGCTCACCAGAATCAGTGGAACGTCCATCCGTTGTCACTCCAATACCACACTAAGGTCAGCCTCTGGCCGAGTCCCGGTCTCCTGCGCCCGAGGACTTTCATGCGTCCACACGCCAACACTACCCCGTCGGTACCCAACCGTTCTCTACCACGATCGCTCGCCCCTCTTCACCCAGCGCAAACTCCACGAATGCCTTTCCCAGGGGGCGCGTAAGTGGGCCGGTGAGGAATAGCAGTGGGCGCACGATTGCGTACGAGCCATCCTGCGCCGTCTCCTCGGCAGGCATTACGCCGTCAATCGATATCACCTTGATGTCCAGATCCAGATGGCCAAATCCCAAATACCCAATCGCGTGCTGGTTATCGGCAACCGCTGCCGCAACATCGCTGGCGGCGACTGCCGTCTCCAGATTGGGCGCGCTTGGATCGTCGCCCGCTATCACGATCTCGTCGAACGCCCCCCGCGTTCCGGAGTTCTTACCACGCACCACTGCGAGGATCGGTTCATTCCTCCCACCGACCTGCTCCCAATTGGTGATCTCTCCGGCGTAGATCTGCCGCAACTCCTCCAGCGCCAAGTCCTCGATCGGATTCGACGTGTGGACCACCATGGCGATCACATCCGCGGCGACCTGGTGCTGTTCAATGCCTTCTGCCTCTTCCGGCCTCAGTCGCCGGGACGCCATCCCGATGTCGACCCTGCCTTCATGGACCGCCTCGATGCCAACGACGCTCCCTCCCGCCGCGATATCGAGGATTACCTCCGGGTGCCGCTCGGTGAATGCCTGGCCGATTTGGTGCGCCAGGGGCTGCAACGTCGTGCTGCCGGCGAACGAGATCTCGCCCGCCACTGACGTCGCCGTATGCTCAGCTACGGTCAGGTTTCCCGCGCACGCTCCCACCATGACACAGACCAGACAGAATAGACACCCATGGCGGACCACAGCGCGCAACGTGCCCCGCGCCCCTTCGGGCCCGCCCAGGAGAAGCGCCCTCTGCACTGAGATCCGGTGGCTTCGCTGTCCTACAGACCGTCTCAGGAACCTCATTCTTTCTTTCCCCTTGTTCAAGCGTCATACCTTGAAGGATGACCGACGGCTGTCCTCATCCCGTCGTTCGTGCTGGATCTGCCCGACCGGCAGGATGAAGGTGTATCTGCCACCGTCGCCTGAATCGCCATCTGCCCAGAACTGACCGCCGTGCAGATCGACAATGGCTTCCGTGACGGGCAGATCGAGTTCCAATCCTCGCCTCTCTGTCTGTGCACGACCGTCCTCCGCGGAGGGTGGCATCCCCTTGTTCAACGTATCCTCGGAGGCCTTTCTCCCAACAGCACCCATGCTCACCTCGACGAACGACTCAACCTCGTCCCGGTCTGCATCTAAGGCACACCTTTGCCCCGCACGGACATCAATGCTCCCCGACTCCGTGCGGGCGGCGAGTCGAGAGAGGAGCCTGAGCAAGACCTGTCGCACACGGCGCTTGTCAGCCCAGATGACCGGAAGGCCTGGTTCGAGGTGTGCTGCAATCTCTAGTCCCTTCAAGTCAAGCAACGGGCGAACCGAGTGGATGGCACTCTCAATCAGAAGGCGAAGATCGACACCCTCCCTCTCCAGCTTGAAAGGTGTGGGCGTCGCCGTCCGCGGGTCGAGCAGGTCGTCCGTCAGTTCGCCGAGATGCCGTCCCAGACTGTGGATGAGCCCAATGTCCCGTCTCTGTCTATCCGTCAACTCGTCCCTATCGGTATCCAGGAGGGCTCCCGACAAACCGATGATTGTGTTCAGGGGGGCACGAAACTTGTGGCTCATCACAGTGAGCAGATGCGATCGCAGGCGGTTCGATTCTCCCAACCGCTCCCCCTTCCGCCGCTCAGCCTCAAAGAGCCGGGCGTTCCGGATCGCCGTGCCAATTTGATCGGCCACGCTGCACAACACGGCAGGGGCAGCGGACCCAAATGCCCGCGGGCGTGTGCTCTGGAGTTCAAGTACGCCCAGGAGGGTTTCCCCATCCCTCAGGGGCAGTGCAGCCGCGGACAGGGTATCCATCAGCAGAGGGGGCTTGAGGTGAGTGCCCGATACTCGAGCATTCTCCATCACCTCAGGCTCCTTCCTAGCCGCGGCGAGTCCCACCGGCGAGCTGCAGCCAATCGGGATTCGAAGCCCCCGCCGTCTAGGATCCGCCTCTTCGTCAGCAGATACGGCCTCCAAGACGGCCACCTGAGCACGTTCGTCGATGAGGTAGATCCCCACTTGCCGAATTCCCGGGTAGAGCGCCCCTGCGCCTGTTCTGATCGTGTCAGCCGCATCGTGGAGGGTGGCCTCCAGGTCCAGGCTGGATGAGACAGCGCGGGCGACGGCCGCCGCAATCCACATCTCCAGCGTTCGCTCTTCTACCTTCTCCTCCATCTCCAGCCGCAGGCCTCTTAGTTCACACGTTATCGCGTTGAAGGCCACCACCAGTTCACCCAGCTCATCTCCCTCCCCAAGCAGCAGCGGGGACCCTAAGCCCTGGCGGACTTCCTGGTAGCCTCCATCAGCCACAGCCCTGGCCGCAGAGGATAGCGAGCGGATAGGGCGCACCAGGGATCGAAGTCCCAGCACCCCTATACTCATCATCCCGAGGCCCACCAGCAGGCTGCTGCCCGTAGTGACGACAAGGAAGATTCGGCCCAGCTCCTTGGCATCACCATTCGGTCGTGCCAGCAGAAGCTCCGCGTTCGTGCCTGCCAATCTAATCTCTCGTCTCACAGCATAACCGTCACCCACCCATCCACTCACGGCCCCAGGCGGCAGGGCGACCTGCGCTCCAGTCCGCAACCCACGTAAGACTATCTCAGCTTGTCCAGCTATGCTTTTCTCCAGGCAAATGCGCTCCAGCTCAGACGCCAGATCCGTGGCCACAACGACAGATCCAGTTCCATCCGCGAGCGGCGATGCGGCTAGCAGGATAATCCGATCCTCCAAGACTCGCGCCACTACCTTCCCGGGCTCCGCCAGATTCAACAGTGCTGCATCGCTGCCCGTGTCTGTCGACGTATCGCCACTGACCACAGGCATCGTTCCCGTCCCAGCCTCTCCATGCACCTGCACGAACTGGAGATCGAACCGTTCCCGCAACTCGCACGCCTCCGCGCCGGCCCAATTGGTACCAGCGCCGCTCCCACCGCTCCAAGCCCGGAGAAGGTCCTTATCCCGACCGACCGCCGAGGCAGCAGTTCCGAGAGCCTCTTCGCGCGCCTCGAGGGCCCCCGCCAGTGAGCGGACTTCCGCCTCCGCTTGCTCTCTCAACCCACGATGCTGGATCACGTGCCTTCCCCAGAGCGACACGCCGATCACTGTTCCCAAGGACAAGACTATGAGAGCCGCGCTCGGCACGACGATCCTTGAGCTCAAAGAAAGAACCCGCCACCCGCGGCGAAGAGCCTTCAACACGTTTCCCAGCATACCGGCTGTCACTGAATGGACGACATCCGCCCCCTGAAGAGCGCTGCAGACACCTCATCGTGGGTCATGGCCCGATGCCCAGCCTCCAACACGTGAAGAACGTGATGCATCCGAGCGCGGTTCCAGCCAGCGTCTGAGCCACTGTGTGTCGACGCAATCGGACGCGGGACCAACTCACGAGCGGTACAGTCAGCAGCACAGGCAGCGGCGTATCTACGAGTAGAGAGACCCAAGTCGTGGCAGCGGCAGCCGCTGCCGTATGGACACTGATCTTCCAGCGCGACGTGATCCCCAGGATCAGCAACCCTTGGAACCAGATTCCACCCGCAAGCCAAACCATCGGTGCCGGTGCACGGCCGATCCAGAGCCCCGCCCAGGCGAGACCCGTGCACGCAACAGTTACCAGCAGAGGTCCCATCCGCTGCTTCCGCAGCTGCACATCGATGTCCGTGATCTCGCCTCGCTGGACCAACCAGACCACGTGCAGGAAGGGAACCAGAACGCTAAGAGTTATCTGCACGACAGCCCACAGCAGGGTCGTAGCGGGCGCTGCTTGAGACGCCGTGACCACGATCGCAGCACCTACTGAGACCGGCGGAGACCCTACGCGAGACACGATACGCGCAGCGTACGCATACGGCCCGCCTTGCACACCCCTGCCAACCGGTGACGGGGTGCCCGGAAGCCCGCATCGCTCCGCCGCTGAGAGCGAAGCGGTACGCCCTGATGATTGCTGAGCCTCGATTCTTCCCTCCACGAAACGCGACGCCACCTTGACACCCGACATCCGGTCCGGGCTTCATGCTGTCGAGTCTACCATTCGGCTGTTAACCGGGCTTTAAGGTGGCGTTAAGACAGGGTGAAGCCCGCCTCAGGCGAGCCTCCGGGCACCGCCGCCTCGGATCGGGCCCAGTCAGGGCTCCACCTTCCCGTCCTCTCGCTGGCAGCCAATGGTATCATCACCGTGAAGGTGCTACCCTCGCCGGCCGTACTCTCGACCTGAATCTGTCCGCCGTGAAGCTCAATGATCTCCTGGACAATCGCCAAGCCGAGGCCGGTGCCCGAGATCTGCATAGCCCGCGGCCTCTCTCCACGGAAGAATCGCTCGAAGATGTGTGGCAGTTCGTCTTCCGGGATACCCATACCCGAGTCACTCACCGTCACCGTTGCCCAGCTCCGTCCAGCGTGGCGCGCACACCCGGTCGACACGATGATCTCACCGCCCGTCGGCGTGTACCGCAGGGCATTCGCTATCAGGTTGTTGAAAACCTGCATCATGCGATGTCGATCCACCCAGGCGAGCGCACCCCCGTCCAGTTGGCACACCAGATCCAGTTCGCGTCGGTTAGCCTCGGTCGTGTGCCTTTCCACCGTGGTCTCCACGAGCTGACCTAAATGCGTGATCTCCGGCTCCAGATCGATACGCCCCGCATCGACTCGAGAGATCTCCAGGATGTCCTCCACGAGCTGTGCCTGATACTCAGCTTCCTCGGCCAAAGAGTCTGTGTAGTCGTCCCAGTTCTCCGGCTGTTTCTGCATCAGGTGTATAAGGAGCTTGATCGTCGCGATGGGCGTGCGCAACTCGTGCGAGACGTTGGAGACGAAGCGCGACTTCATCCTGTCCAGCGTCTTTAGATGGCTTACATCGTGGATAGCAACCACCGCGGTGGCCGCCTCGCCTTCCGAACCCGAGACCGGCGCCGCACGTAGTTGCAGGTCGAGCCCTGTCAGCTCCAGAATGCGCTCTTCCCGCTCGTCAGCTGCCGCAGCGAGTTCGCGCGCCGCCTCCCGGATCTCATCGGCCTCGTCCGGCGATAGGCTCTGGGTGAGCCACTCCTCGGCAATGCTGTTGATCATCACGATCTCCCCGCCGTCCCCGGTTACCACGATCCCATCTGTGGTGCTGTTAAGGATCGCCTGCAATTGCGCATACTGCGCCTGAATGACAGCGGCCCGCTCTTCGACGCGAGCCTCCAGTTCCTCCGCATAGCCCTGCAACTCCTCATACAGCTGGGCATTCCGGAGCCCTACCGCCATCTGATCCCCCAGGGTGTGCAGGAGATCGACGATCTGAGAGTCTAGACGATCTGGCTCCTTACTCTGCACATACAGGACCCCAATGGTCCGTCGGCCGACCCTCAATGGTATCGCTCCCGCACATCCTATGGTCAACAGCTGGGGCGTCTTGAGGAAGAGGGGATCTGAGGTCACGTCTTGCGCTACCTTCGATTCCCCGTCGCGGGCAGCTGAGACGACCAGCGACGTTGAGTCGAGCGGCAGCGCAAACCCCTCGCTCACAAGATTCTGCCCTCCGGGACTGGTCGCAGCGCGAAGCACCAGCGTCTCCGAGTCGGCGTTGACCAGATAGACTTGCGTGTGCGAGAGGTTCAGTCGATCAGCAATCAGCGTCAGAGCCTCCCTTAGGACCGACTCCATCTCGAGGGTGGACGACACAACTCGCGCTACATCAGCCGCCGTCTTCAACTCCCGGGTCCGCGCGGCGACCTTACGCTCCAAATCATCGTAGAGACCAGCAAGCTGCGCCACCATGTCGTTGAACGTGTCGGTCAGTAGGCCGATCTCGTCCCCGACCCCAATTCCCAGCGGCGAGGCCTCTCCCGGCGCACTTGCGACCCAACTAAGATCGCCCTCGGCGACCGCCTCCGCCGCCCGAGACAGCTTCTCTATGGGATAAGCGATGGCTCTGGTCACTACCACACTCAACGCAATAAGCAGCACAGCGGTGATCAGGGTGCTGCCAACCATGATCGCCAGGCCGATCGTGGTAACGCCTTTGACGTCCCTGGTCGACCGCGTCAGAATGAGATCCAGCTCCGTCTGCCCCACCTCCAGCGGCTCAGTCGTTTCGTAGATATCGGCCCGTGCGCGCTTGCCAGCCCCCGTCTCCGCGTGGGTACCGACTTCCGTGTCCCCGTGGCGCAGGGCCAGGTCCGTCGAAAGCCGATACACTGAGGCAATACGGTGAAGCCCAGTGCCCAGGTCAACGCCGGTCACCACCGAACCAGCCCCTTCGGGCATAGACGTGCGGCTTAGCAGAATCAAGTGCCCGTCCACCGTACGGAGGTCCGGTGCGCCGGGCTCGACCCGGTCCAATAGGAGAGATTCCCGGTACAGGCTTGATAGCATCAAGTTCACGTGCGCCCGGCCCCGCCCGTCGTAGATCTGAATCAAATCGAGCCCAAATCGGTCCCGGACCACAACGGCCCGGCTGTTCAGTGTGCTGAGAGCCGCCTCCGTGTCCTCGTTCAGCGCTCCACTCAGGACCGGGTCCGCGGCCAGGAGTTGGCTCGACGTCTCGGTGTCCTGCACCCGCTCCGCAAGCGCATCGGTAACGTGACGGGCATCTGCCCCAATCTCGCGGCGCAGCAGTTGGTTCCGGGTGAAGGCCGTGCCGCCAAGGAATGCCAGAGTGCTACCCATCAGGGAGAGTAGCATCAGGCCGACGATGGGAAACAGGAGCTTGGGCTTCAGGGACAGGGCCCGCTGGCGGGATAAGAAGCGCCTTGCCAAGTGATCGAGCATCAGTTCACCACGTGGATACTCCGGAAACAGCCACGCCTACGAGCTGCCGCGGAACCCGA
>CAZIWL010000020.1:0-28591 GCA_964542755.1 uncultured Anaerolineales bacterium | reverse complement strand
GTAGCCGCGACCCGGGAGAATAGGAACTCGATCCACTCTTCCGGGCTATGGTCGTCATCCGTCGATGGGACGAGGCTTCTTGCAAGCGACCTGGGGAGAGCTGCTGGAAAGGCCATGCCATCGACCATGCCGTGAATCGATGGGCAGCGCCCATAAGAAAGGTGCGGTGTGCCGCGGGCACACCGCACCTTGAAGTCAGCCTATGCGAGAGGCTACCTGACCGGGATGTAGTCCTCGGCGACGATCGCCTGGCCCTCGTCGCTAAACGCGAAATCCAGGTAAGCCTTCGCCAGCCCTGTCGGCTCGCCCTTCGTCACCATGTTCAGCGGCCGCACCACCGGGTACACGCCGCTGCCGGCATTCTCCACCGTGGCCTCAACGCCGTCCACGGCCAGCGCCTTCACGCTGCCGTCCAGGTAGCCGAAGGACAGGAAGCCCATCGACCAGGGCGTGCTCGCCACCGTCGTCTTCACCGCGCCGTTTGAGGGCTGCAGCAGCGCCGTGTCCACGACCAGGGAATCGCCCATCACCATGTCCTCGAAGGCACCGCGCGTGCCCGAGCCTTCCTCACGGCTCACCACGATGATATTCTCATCGGGTCCGCCCAGCTCGCTCCAGTTCGTGATCTCGCCCGCGAATACCTGACGTACCTCATCCTTCGTCACACCGTCAACCGGCACGTCCGGATGCACCGCCATGGCGATCCCATCCTGCGCGATCGCGTGAGCAATCAGGTCCGGGTACTCTTCTTTCTCCGAGTCCTTCAATGCGCGGGACGCGTTCCCAATCGGCGTCGTCCCCTCAGCAGCCGATTTCACACCCACACTTGAACCGCCGCCCTGCACGTCGATCTGGACGTTCGGGTGCTTCTCCATGAACGCCTCAGCCAGCGCCTGCGCCAGCGGCTGCACCGTCGAGGAACCAGCCATCTGCAGCTCGCCCGATAGCTCAGTCTCCACTTCGGCCTCACCGCCGCTCCCGGAGACCGGGATGTAGTCCTCGGCGACGATCGCCTGGCCCTCGTCGCTAAACGCGAAATCCAGGTAAGCCTTCGCCAGCCCTGTCGGCTCGCCCTTCGTCACCATGTTCAGCGGCCGCACCACCGGGTACACGCCGCTGCCGGCATTCTCCACCGTGGCCTCAACGCCGTCCACGGCCAGCGCCTTCACGCTGCCGTCCAGGTAGCCGAAGGACAGGAAGCCCATCGACCAGGGCGTGCTCGCCACCGTCGTCTTCACCGCGCCGTTTGAGGGCTGCAGCAGCGCCGTGTCCACGACCAGGGAATCGCCCATCACCATGTCCTCGAAGGCACCGCGCGTGCCCGAGCCTTCCTCACGGCTCACCACGATGATATTCTCATCGGGTCCGCCCAGCTCGCTCCAGTTCGTGATCTCGCCCGCGAATACCTGACGTACCTCATCCTTCGTCACACCGTCAACCGGCACGTCCGGATGCACCGCCATGGCGATCCCATCCTGCGCGATCGCGTGAGCAATCAGGTCCGGGTACTCTTCTTTCTCCGAGTCCTTCAATGCGCGGGACGCGTTCCCAATCGGCGTCGTCCCCTCAGCAGCCGATTTCACACCCACACTTGAACCGCCGCCCTGCACGTCGATCTGGACGTTCGGGTGCTTCTCCATGAACGCCTCAGCCAGCGCCTGCGCCAGCGGCTGCACCGTCGAGGAACCAGCCATCTGCAGCTCGCCCGACAGTCCGGCCTCTTCCCCGGCTCCACCAGCAGAAACCGAGATATAATCCTCAGTAACGATCGCTTGACCCTCTTCACTGAATATGAAGTCCAAGAAGTCCGCGGCCAATCCGGTGGGCTCGCCGTTGGTCACCATGTTCAGTGGACGCACGACCGGGTATTCGCCACTTATAGCATTCGCAACTGTAGCCTCCACGCCGTCGATGGCCAGAGCCTTCACGCTGCCATCGAGGTAGCCAAAGGAGAGGAACCCAATAGAGAGCGGTGTGCTCGCGACGGTGGTCTTCACGGCGCCGTTTGAGGGCTGCAGCAAAGCTGTGTCGACGATGACAGCTTCATCACCCATCACCATGTCCTCGAACGCGCCACGGGTCCCGGACCCCTCCTCACGGCTCACGACGACGATGTTCTCATCGGGCCCGCCAACCTCACTCCAGTTCGTGGTTCCGCCGGCGAAGATGCCCTGAACCTCTTCCAGGGTCAGACCGTCCACGGGCACGTCCGGATGTACTGCAATCGCGATGCCATCGCGAGCGATAGTGTGCGCTATCAGATCCGGGTACTCCTCCTTCTCCGAGTCTTTCAAAGCGCGGGACGCGTTTCCAATCGGGACAGTTCCCTCCGCGGCTGATTTGACGCCTACGCTGGAGCCGCCGCCCTGTACGTCGATCTGCACGCCGGGATGCTTTTCCATGAAGGCCTCGGCCAGGGCCTGCGCCACCGGCTGGACTGTCGAGGAACCAGCCAGCTGGAGCTCGCCGCCAACTTCCTCTCCCTGTTCGGGGACCTCCGTCGCGGCGCCATCGGATTCATCTACGGGGGCTTCGCTAGGGGCTGCCTGCTGGCATCCCACAACGGTGGCAAGCAAGGTCACGATCAACAACCCTGCCAGAACGAGGTTGAGCTTCTTGCGTCGATTAGTCATCTCTTCCAGCTTCTCCTTTGCTAAGTGCGGTCTCGCGGATCCGCCCTCTCTACAGGTAGTCAATGGCAAGCTCGGAGTCAGTGAGAAACTGTTGAATCTCAGGGCTCTCGCGAACGCTCACCAGGTTCACCTGATCGTCACGCCAGAGGACGAAATGATAAGTGTTTGCCTCTCTTGAGGCCGCAGGTGACTGCCAATGTGGACGCGCGTACACGGGGGGCTCAATACTCCAACCGCAGGCCAGCAACTCTTCAAGGCTATCCCGGCATGAGGCATGTGTCTTGACCTTGGTCATCGTACCCCCGCATGAGTCCCTCTACTTGTCACAGGCACTCTAGCAGGAAGGCCTAGACAAGTAGCCCCCCTTCCTGTGCAAAGTCGATGGCTGCGTCCACCAACGATCCACAGTGTAGCACGACGATCTTAAGGGAGTTTTGCTGGAGGTTTAACGAAAAGTTACTGCGATGTTAACGAGAGGTTAACTTGGGGAGGACGAAGGTGAAGGTAGCCCCCTCACCCTCAACGCTCTCGGCCCAGATGGTTCCGTCGTGGGCCCGAACGATGTGTTTCGCAATGGAGAGGCCAAGGCCGGTGCCGCCGCCGCTCCGGGCTCGATCTGCCTTGTAGAATCGTTCAAAGACCCGCGGCAGATCGTCGACCGGAATACCTACGCCGGAATCCTTCACACGGACGGCTACCCACTCACCAGACGAGTCCCTGTCGAAATCCGGGGCTGCCTCGGCCGGCGGCCAGTTCTCCTCCAGGATGGACTGGAGCAGAGACGCAGAGACCGCAATGGTCCCTCCGGGTGGCGTGAACTTGATGGCATTGTGGACCACGTTGGTCACAACCTGCTGAATCCGATCCGTGTCGGCCAGGACCTCCGGCAAATCCGGCACGATCTCCACGGTCACTGAGAGCTCCGCTCGTTCTGCCTGGGGACGCAGCCTCTCGACCGGAGGAATCACCAGCTCTGCGACGCTGGCTGGTTCTAGTCGAATCGGCGCTCGTCCGGACTCAATCCGCGAGAGTTGGAGGAACTCTTGGACCATCTGTGTTAGTGCATCTACCTCCACGTCCATTCGGTCCAGGAATCGCTTCGCGGCTGGCGGGTCTTGGAGTGCACCATCGCGGAGTGTATCCACTAGCGCTTTCAGCGCCGCCATCGGGGTCCGCAGCTCGTGCGAGATATTGCTGATGAAGTCGCGTCTCACGGTCTCGAGCCGGCGCACTCGGGTCAAATCCTGGAGAATGATCAGGCAAGCCTGGTCACCCTGGCGCAGGGGTGTTGCGATGACCTGAAGGAACGCATCCCGCCTCTCCATCTCGATCGGCTCGACCTGTTCTTTGCGTTCCTCGTAACAGCGCCGCCATAAGTCGATGACGCGGTGGTCCCGAGCGACCTGGGCAAACGAACGTCCCAGACTTCTCTCGCGCTCTGCCCCCAGGAACCGGGCTGCCGCCGGGTTGATCAGGTCCACCAGCCCTTGGTCATCTGTGATCAAGACGCCGTCCGCCATGTTCTCAAGGACGGCCGAGAGCTGACTCCGCTGCTCGGTGAGGGAGTTGATCGTACTCCTCAACTGAATGGCCATCTGATTGAAAGAACGGGTCAGCTCGCCAATCTCGTCGTCCGTCACGGGAAGAAGACGTGCATCCAGGTCTCCAGCAGCGAGACGGTGCACAACCTCGGTCAGATGACGAACCGGCTGGGCAATTCGTTCGGCGATGAAGACCGCCAGGACGGCCGCTGCCAGAATGACAGCCAGAGCGACCAAGAGAATCACGCCGCGCAGCCGGGACACCTGCGCCTCCACCTGGCTGACTGGGAGCGCCACACGAGCAAAGCCTTGCACACCTTCCGCCGACTCGACGGTAACGGCGGCGTACATCATCCGGAATCCCATCGTCCGGCTGAACCGGGTACTGATTCCACGCTCCTGCTCGAGGGCCGCCTGGATCTCCGGTCGACCGAGATGATTGTCCATCTCGGTCCAGTTGGCGTGCGAGTCCCCAAGGACGATACCCTCCACATCGATGAACGTCACCCGCGCGTCAAGCAGATCTGCGTAGTGCTGGGCCAGACCGTTGAACCTGCCCGAGGCCCCCTCCCATTCTAGCTCCATCTCCACCGCATCCCCGATCAACTGAGCCTCGGCTGTCAGTTTCTCTTGGAGCTCATCCAGGTACGACTGACGCACCACGTCAGAGAGGTACACGGTCATTCCACCCATGGCCAGCACGAGCAGAACCAGGTACGGGATAGCTATTCTCCAGCGCAAATTGCGGAATGGTGTCAAGTAGGTGGTCGATTAGGTGTGAGCAACGATCGGCCGGGCCGGGCGGGGGAGGTGGTCGCAGATCAGAATCCACGCCCGCCGCCCCGCAAAGGGCGCGCACCCTGATGATCGCGTCGACGTAGCGTGCCCTCGGTCTGCTTCTCTATCCCTCGAAACGGTAGCCAACGCCCCGCACGGTGACGATCCGCGTGGGGTTTTTCGGATCCGGCTCGATCTTCTCGCGGAGCCAATGAACGTGGACGTCGACGGTGCGGCTTCCTCCATCGTAGTCCCAGCCCCAGACCCGCTCCAAGACCAGGTCGCGCGAGAGCACCATACCGCGATGTCGCGCCAGGAAGGCCAGCAGCTCGTACTCCCGCGGCTTCAGATGGAGATTCTCGCCATCCCTTGTGACCTCTCGTCGCGAAACATCGATCCGAAGATCCCCGAAGGTCAGAGCCTGTTCCCCACGAACCCGGTCCTCGGTGGACATCTCCTGGCGGATCAGGCGTTCGCGTCTCAGCAGCGCCTTGACCCGCGCGAGCAACTCCCGCATGCTGAAGGGCTTCGTCATATAGTCGTCAGCCCCCACCTCGAGCCCAACTATCTTGTCGACTTCCTCGTCCCTCGCCGTGAGCATCAAGATGGGGAGGGTCATCTCCTGGCGCAGGATGCGGCAGACCTCAACGCCGTCGATCCCAGGCAACATAAGATCGAGAACCATCAAGTCTGGTTCTTCCTCCCGAGCCACCTGGAGAGCCTGGTGTCCATCCGCCGCTATCAGCACGTCGTAGTCCTGGTGAGAGAGATTGTACTCCAGCGTCTCCAGCAGCGTCGGGTCATCCTCCACGATCAGCACTTTGTCGCTCATAACCTGTACTCCTCGCTCCACTCAACTCGTCACCCGCCGGGGAGACCGTTTCGTCCATTGGTTTCGTCCCGACCAGAGTATAGCCTGGCGGGCCAGACGCGTCAATGGAATGGACAGAGGACCACCAGTTGGATCTGACGCGGCGAACAACCAGAGGACCAGCGCGTTGTAGCTAAGGTATCCCTCACGACATCGAAGAAGCACATGGGGTATCATCCGAAGGCTCAACAGAGCATCTCTGATTGGGCACTTGCCCGCGATGCATGAGGGATCGGGCCGGTGGATTCCATCTGAGGCCATCCAAGTTGCGGAACGGGAGAGCACGGCGAGATGGACGGATCGTCTCCACTGTCCTTTCCAGTTGAGGCTCCTCCAGATTCGTTTCCAGGGTCAGCAGCTCGGGGAGACGGCCATCCCTTACCTGATCCTTGCTCGTGTCTTAGGACCGGTCAGGCTGTCCGAGCAAGGACGCACACCCGCCTCCCTCAATTGTCGATGATCCGGTCCAGGACAAAGCCCCTTGCCGGCATCGTGGCCAGCCACAGCCTGTTGAGCGCCGCTCCCTATGCCTCAACCTCCATTTCTTGAGGAAGACACTCGAACACGTTATCGACCAGTCGTCGTGCCAGACCGCGACGCCGGCGATTCCCAGGGATCAGAACGGAGATATCCGCAACACGCGGGTGGCAGTAGATGCCCGTATAGTCGACCATCTTGCCCATGTGCGTCTCCGCGACCCAGACAGCTGAGACGCTCCTCCCCAAGAGCCGCGCTGACGCCCTCTGGGCCTCCCTCAGCTGTCCATGGGGGGGATAGTCGCTGCCCACGGGCGCCTCCCTCACGGAACTCCGTAACAGACCAGCAAGCCCCTCTGCGTGGCCCGGACGGGGAGGTACAATCGGAATCCCGGACTCCCCGGACTCTATCTCTTCGGGAGACATGGGATCATCCAAGGTTATGAACCTTCACTCACCACTTGCATACCCTCCCCTTTCTCGACGTAGTTGATCGGGCCCTGGGGCACCCGACTAGTGATCTCTAGACATCCCTGGTCGATAGCCTCCCAGATCAACTGAAAAGGAGCCTTACCCACAGCCCACTTCTCAGCCACCACGATGCCGTGGCCTGGCAGGACGGTGAAGACGATTAGCCGCGGGTCGCCCGGGTTCTGAAGCGCCTCGGAACGCGCAAAAGCATCTGTGATCCCCCGCGCCTGGGCCTCCGTGGCGCACGTCACCGGGTAATGGTGGTAGGGCGCTGCCATCGGCACATACTCCACCCTCCGCGGATCATAGTGGGTACAGCCTCGATGTCCGTGGAGCTTCGAGCGCACAACCGGCACCTGGGCCGAGCACTTCCACCTCTCGCCCAGAGTCACAAAGGGCAGCGGACCATCCATCATCACCATCTCTACCGCCTCCGAGGACGGAGGGACCGCCTGCCGCCCCTCCACGCGGCGCACCATGGCCCCGGACCCATCTGCTCTCAGACCCACGATGACTGTCAGGTCCTCCTCCGTGATGGCGCCCTTGTAGATCGGGCGGGCGCTGCCGGTCACTGTGGTCACCAGGCCTTCCAGTGTGGGATCCCACGTCGAGAAGCAACCCTCGCTGTACTGGCTCGACACAGACGCCGCCACCGCCGGCACGTTCACCAGGTCGGCGATGCGCACCATCTCCGTGAAGAAATCGTGCTTGCCAAGTTCTCTGCCGGCCTCACACATGGCGCGTGGTGTGTCCAGGCTCGCCCACATCTCACGTGGAATCGGCTCGCCGCTGGACATGTGTCCCGTCACCTCGTGCGTACTCTCGGCAGTCACGATGCGTGTCACGATCTCTCTGTAGAACTGCCCCAGGGGGGCTGCCGCAATATGCGGATATGCCCCGACCAGGTTGAAGAGGTAGGCTTCCTCAGGTGCGCCGTCGCCCACAACGAGCAGAACGTCGATACACTTCGCCTGACTCTGAATCACCCGCTCCAGCGCCAGAATGGGCCCTCCCCGCTGCCCTTGCTCGTACAGAACCTGATAGGATTCCTGAGCCAGACCCGGGAAATCATAGTCATCGGGATCGGGCGGCGAGACCGAAAGAATGGAGCGGAACCGGCTCAGGGCACGCCCGAGCCCCTCCGCCGTCACGCCCACGATGGTGTAGATCGTGGGGGCCGCCTCCAGATCAAAACGCCTTCGGGCTGTGAAGAGCAGTGCCTCACGCCAGTCCAGGGGCTCCCCGAAGGGAGCCGTCGTCAAGATCAAATCTGTCTCATCGTCAGGTTCAGGCTGAACGCGATGCCCCATCGCCTGGAAGGTCTCCAGCAGCACTCTTCCGACCTGAGCCGCTATCGCCGACCCAGGCCCGGGCACAAAACTAACGCTGAGATCCTGCAGCCAACCGTGTGCAGGGCGCCTCTCTCGGGGCCCTTCACCACCCATAGAACGTCTCCTTTCGCAAGCGACAACGGACCAGCGTGGGTCCTCTTGAACACCCCGTCGCACTGTCGCCTCGCCAACGGTTCTCTGTTCCACCAGTTTCTTTAAGCAGGCTCGCCTTCCCCTTCTCGTCCCTCTAGCGCGAAGACGCGAACAAACCAATCACCCAGCCGTGGCGAGACGACGTCGATCAGATCCAACAGCCGCGCCTGAACCGGGATGATCACCTCAGGGGGGCTGCGGCGAAGAGCTGCCAATATGGCACGAGCCACAGCGGACGGAGGAATCTTGGATGATATCCACGGCACGTCTATCGTCTCGATCAAGGGAGTATCGACCCGTCCGGGAAACACCGTAGTCACGGAGATCCCGTGGGGCCGCAGCTCCTGCCGCAGGACCTCGCCGTAACCGGCGAGCGCCGATTTCGCTGCCACGTAAGGGGCGTCAAGGGGCAAGCCCTTCTTGGCGTCGAAAGAGGAGACCAGCACGATGTGCCCCCTCCCCCGTTCCAGCATGTGCGGCTGAACGGCGAGCACGGCGAAGAGTGCACCGTAGAAGTTCACAGCCATGGATCGCTCCACCGCCCCAACGGTCAGGTCTGGGATGGACGAACGCACGTACGACCCAGCGTTCGCCACGAGAACATCCACCTGCCCCCAGCGGGCCATCGTCCTGGCGACGAGTTCATCGACATCGGTCCGACGGGCCACGTCGGTGGGCACCACCAGGGCCTCGCTGCCCCGTGCACGGACAGCCCCCGCCACCTCGCCCAGCATGGCTTCTCCACGGGCCGCCAGCGCCACGCGGGCACCGGCCGATGCCAGCGCCAGCGCTGTCTCTCGCCCTATCCCACTGGAAGCACCGGTGACGATGGCGACCCGGCCCCGCACGCTGGCCCGTTTCATAGAGCCGTCCCTGACTGGGACTTGCATACGGCAAATGCCCCTACGGCTCCAGCCCCGGCGTGGGAGGCCAGTACCGAGCCCGTCTCTCCCACGAGGATCCGATCCCGGGGAAAGCGCAATCGCTCCGCCAATCGGGCGGCGAGGACCTCGGCCCCCGCCGGATTGCCAGCGTGCATCACAGCCAGATGATCCACCGGTGCCAGATCCTCAGCGTTGGCGACGATCCGCTCGATGCCGCGTCGAAGCGAGCGCGCGACACCGAGCAACTGAACGCGACCCTCCACGAAGTTCACCACGGGCTTCACCTTCAGCACACGCGACATACGGCCCAGTACAGCGATGAAAGCATCGGCCCGCCCACCCCGGCGGACGCTCTCCAGGGTATCCAAGACGACCAGTGCGTGAACCCGGGACCGAACATCCTCCAGCAGAGCGAGGAGTTCCTCCATCGAATGACCAAGATTCCGGGCCCGGCCGGCTTCCAAGAGCTGGAAACCTAATCCCAAGGACAGGGAATGCGAGTCGAACACGCACACAGCATCGTCGAACCGCCTCGCCGCCAGGCGTGCCGCCTCGACCGTCCCGGTGTGCTTCCCCGTGAGCATGACGCAGAGCACCTGCTTTCCTCGACTGACCATCCGTTCGAAGACTTCTTCAAACGCGCCAACAGAGGGTTGAGAGGTCTGAGGGCCAGCTTCACCCTCTGCCCTCTCCTGCCAGTATCGCTCCCTCGAGAGCTCATCATCCGCATAGCTTTCGCCGCCGATGTGGACCAGCAGAGGAACCACCACGATTTGGAACCGTTCCACGATCCGGGACGGCAAATCGCAACTGCTGTCAGTCACCAGACTTATCATGTCTCCCAGCCTATTCATGGGTCTCTCGCGCAAGTATCAAGTCGCCCGCATTGTACTATGCCCCCTCTGCGACAGCAAGCCCCCTATCTCGAACGTGGTGCATTAACGAGTTGTCGCCCCCACCCGGTGCGATGCACCGAACGAGCGTATGCTCGCCGCGTATGGCAGGCACAACTGATTAGCAAACGGGCGCCAACGGTTTCCAATCGGCGACCAGCTCCGCGACAAGTCGTTAGCGCACCCTCTCGAGCGGATTCTCATCGTCCGGTGACTGTCGCCCGATAACCCGCTTCCCCACCCGGATCATGGCTGCCCTCGGCCACGAGATGGAGTGCTCCATAGCTCTGAATCGGACGAAACTGTGCTATAATGATTAAGAGACGACCTACACGACGGCAAGGAGTGAAACGTGATTGAACCATCGCTAACGATCGGCATCGAAGAGGAATACCAGATCATTGACCCGGAGACCCGCGAGCTCCGTTCCTACGTCCAGCAATTCCTGGAGCAGGGCCACGCCGTGTTGCCCGACCAACTCCGCCCCGAGTTTCTCCAGTCCCAGATCGAGGCGGGAACACAGATCTGTGCCGACATCACCGAGGCACGCACAGAATTGCTCCGCATCCGCCGTTCTATCTTCGAGCTGGCAGAGAACGCTGGCCTCTGGGTGGCTGCCGCCGGCACCCATCCGTTCTCCTCCTGGGTGAAACAACAGGTCTCCCCCTTCGGTCGGTACCCCGAGTTGGTGCGCTTCCTCCAAGACGTGGGCCGCCAACTCCTCGTCTTCGGTATGCACGTCCACGTGGGTATTGAGGATCACGAGCTACTCATCGAGATCATGAACCAGCTCCGCTACTTCTTGCCTCACCTTCTCGCCTTGTCAACCAGCTCACCCTTCTGGCACGGCCGAGACACCGGGCTGAAGTCCTACAGGAGCGTCGTCTTCGAGAACCTGCCGCGCACCGGTATCCCGCCCCAATTCGGGGCTTTCGCCAGCTACCGCAGCTACGTGGACACCCTTCTGGCGACGGGGAGCATCGCTGAGACGACGCACATCTGGTGGGACGTACGTCCCAGCGAGAAGTTCCCCACCTTAGAGATCCGCATCCCCGATATGTGTACGCGCATCGAGGAGACCCTCTGCCTCGTCGCCATCGTGCAGGCCATCATCGCCAAGCTGATCCAGCTTCGCCGTGCCAACCAATCCTGGCGCCTCTACCGGAAGCACCTCATCGACGAGAACAAATGGCGCGCCATCCGGTACGGAATCGGCGGCAAGCTGATCGACTTTGGCAGGAAGGAGGAGATTCACTTCCCAGACCTGGTGGAGGAGATCCTGACCTGGATCGATGACGTCGTGGACGACCTTGATAGCCGAAAGGAGGTAGAGTACGCCTACACCATTCTCCGCGGCGGCACCAGTGCCGACCGTCAGCTCGCCGTGTATCGCGACACCGGGGATCTGCACGCCGTCGTCGATCACGTCGTGGCCGAGACGCGGGACGGTGTTGCATAGAAGCTGGATTCTGCCCGATGAGATTGACACCGCCGCGCCGGTGTGCTACCATCGGAAGCACAATCGGCCTATGGCGGCGAGACCTTCGCCCGGTTCCGCGCAACACAACCCGAGGCGAACCCACGTCGACGTGTGCGTGCAGTCCATACGTCCTCGCTGCTCACCACCCAACATCAGACCGGATAGGCGCCCGCGAGGGCTCCGCGAACGTCACTCGGCCAAGGAGGCCACCCAATGACCAACCTAAAGCTCTTCAGCGTCAAGGGCATCGATATCAAAGTCCACATCACCTTTCCCCTGATCCTTATCTGGGCCGCCATCCAGTTCGGATTCCTGGGGCAAGACGGTTTCTCACTCTCCGGCGCTGCCTTCGGCATCGTCGTTACGCTACTGCTCTTTATCTGCGTGGTGATCCACGAACTCTCCCACAGCCTAACGTCCACCTACATGGGCTACCCTGTGGAGGATATCGTCCTCCTGCCCCTGGGCGGCGTCTCGCAGATCGAGAAGATGCCGGAGGGACCCGGTGAGGAATTCCTCATGGCCATCGCCGGTCCGCTATCCAACATCGTCATCGCCTTCTTGCTCGGGCTAGTCAGCCTTTTCACGCGCGGGAACCTGCTCGGGGGTCTGCGCCGTCTGGTTGCCGACCCGATGGCACTCGGCTGGCGCGACACCCTGCCCTATTTGATCGTCACGAACCTTGGGCTGGCGGCCTTCAACCTCATCCCCGCCTTCCCGATGGACGGGGGGCGGGTGCTTCGCTCTCTGCTGGCCACGGTGATGCCGCAGGCCCAGGCGACGGAGGTAGCCGTCCGCATCGGCCAGGGCTTTGCCTGGCTGCTGGGTCTGGGGGGGCTGCTTACGGGCAACCTGATCTGGATTCTGATCGCGATCTTTGTCTTCTCGGGCGCCGCCCAGGAAGGCCGAATGACGCGCATCCGCGACATCCTTGAGGGCATGGACGTGAGGCAGGCTTTCTCCCACGATGTGCAGGCGGTTTCCCCGGACGACCCGGTCAGCCGGGCCGCAGACCTGACCCTGGAGAGCTTTCAGGCGGACTTTCCCGTCTGCGACGGAGGGGAGATCGTAGGACTGCTCACGCACACAGACATCGTGCGTGCGCTGAAGATGGGCGAGCCCGAGATCCCGGTGCGACGGGTGATGAAGACCGGTTTCCCGACCCTTCAGCCTGACGATGGGCTATTTGAGGTGCACCAGCAGATGCAAAGCTCGCGCCTCGACGCGCTGCCTGTCATCGAGGAGGGGAAGTTCGCCGGCCTGTTGACCAGCCGAGACATCAATGAGGCCTACCAGCTCCTCTCCATCAACAAGGAACTCCGCGACCAGCTGAGGAGCGCCTAGTCAGCGTGCTCCACGTCTCTGAGGTCAAACCCCTCTACGTGGATGCCGACGCGGTCCACGACTTCGACCACGTCCTACGCGTGGCCAAACTCGCCGATCGCATCGGCCGTGCAGAGGGCGCCGACCTTGCCGTCGTGCACGCCGCGGCTTTGCTCCACGACCTGGGCCGCGCAGAGGCGCAGGCCATTGGCGCTGACCATGCCCGGGTGGCGGCTCAACGGGGGCGGGCAATTCTCGATGGGAAGCCGCAGGCGGATGTCGAAGCAGTCGTTCACGCCATCGCCTCGCACCGCTTCCGCACCGATCCGATGCCGACCACGATTGAGGCCCAGGTCCTCTTCGACGCCGACAAGCTGGATGCGATCGGCGCGATCGGCGTGGCCCGGGCTTTCGCCTACGGCGGGGCGCACGGACAGCGTCTGTGGGCCTCCATCTCCTCGGTGGATGTGGATGCATGGGATGAGCACGGTGATGAACCGGAAGACCACACCCCCGTTCACGAGTTCGTGGTCAAACTCTCCCGCATCAAGGACCGTCTGTACACGCCCACCGGACGCCAGATCGCTGCCACCCGCCACGAGGCTATGGTAGCTTTCTTCGAGCGTCTCGACCAAGAAGTGCGTGGGGAGGCCTAAGTGCAGCATCGCCACGACAGGGTCTTCGCCTGGGCTAGGCAAGGAGGGACAGGCCTGGCGGCCTTGCTTCTGTTCGTCCTGGCCCTTGAGATGATGAAGGCCGGAGCGGGCGCCCTCGCTCCCCTCCTCCGAGGCCACCTCAACATCCAGCACGCAGCCGACTCCCTTGGGTTGGGCTGGTTACTCGCGTACGTCGTCCTGAGCGGTTCGCCGGCTGCGGCGATCGCCATGGCACTGCTCAGCGCCGATGCTCTCAACCAAATCCAGGCCTTCGCCATGGTCACCGGAAGCCGTATGGGCGCTTCCTTGATCGTCCTCCTCATCGGCTTCATCTACGTGCTGCGCGGTCACGAACGCTGGACCGTGCTCTCGACGGGCGTTCTCTCCCTGCTACTCACCGCGTCCGTCCAGCTGCCGGCCCTCGGGGTCGGGGCGCTTATACTGAGGGAGGGCTGGTTGGGTACCATGGACTGGCCTTGGTTGGCCCGGATCTCGGTTGGGCTCAACAGCGTGCTCGCGCCATTCGTGGGTCCGATCACAACCATCCTTCCAGACTGGGCTTCCTTCGTCGTCGGTGGGGGGCTCATCACCATCTCCCTCCAGCTCTTCGACAAGGCGCTGCCAGAGCTCCGCTTCGAGAAGGCCGGGCTCCACCGCACGTCGCGCCTGGTCTATCGACCCGCGGTCATGTTCGCGCTCGGGCTGCTCGTCACGGTGCTGACGCTCTCCGTATCCGTATCCATCGGCATCCTCGTCCCTCTCTCGGCCCGCGGCTACATACGCCGGGAGAACATCATGCCGTACATCCTCGGGGCCAATGTCTCGACGATGATCGACACGCTGGCCGCAGCCATGCTCCTGGGCACTCCTCAGGCGGTCACCGTCGTCATGGCGCACATGTTCAGCGCCATCATCGTCTCCCTGCCCCTCGTGGCGCTTGCCTACGACCCCTATGAGCGACTGATGTCGAATGCGCTCGAATGGACGATGGAGAGTCGCCGCAACTTCGCCCTCTTCACGTCTGCGTTCTTGCTCATTCCCATTGTCCTCATCCTCTCATGAGTCACAGAAGGGGCACTCCGGCTCCCGCGTCGGGGGCATGCAGGCCGGCAGACGCGAAGTGCAGTCGGGTCGAGCCGTTGAAACCAAAAGAACTGGGCCATACGGGCCTCCCAGTCTCAACGTCCGGACAGAACGATTGATCCAATGATGAGAAAGAAGAAAATGCACATACTCCTATACAGCGACGGCTCGGAGGCCGCCAGCCGGGGGCTCACCCTGGGCAAACAGATTGCCAAGGCCACGGCGGACAATGTGGACATCCTGGACGTCGCCAGGCCTGAACGAAACACAGTATCAGAGCAGGAGATTGAAGCGGCCGCCGCCGAGCTGCGGGGGCAAGGCATCGCTGTCACCGTGTATCGGCGTCCGGGGTTCACAGGTCAGCAACTCCTCCGACAGGCAGACGCCGTCGACTACGATCTGATCGTCATTGGAAGCCGCGGACGGCGAGGCCTGAAACGACTCGTGGCAGGGTCCCGGGCCTGCGCAGTTCTTGGCGGGGCCGCAACCTCCGTACTGGTCGTGAAGGGCCGTAGGCGCGACAAGATCGAAACGATTCTCACTTGCTCGGCCGCAGGCCCCGCCAGCGAGGACACCATCCGCTTCGCCGCCCGTCTGGCGCACGCGCTGGGAGCATCCGTCACTATGCTGCACGTGATGTCTCAGGTGGCCCTGGAGGAGAGAGCCCACGGAGCCGATCTCGTGGCGAAGGCGGAAGAGTTGATGGAGCGGGACGCCCGAGAGGGTGTTCACCTGGCCAACATGCTGCAGATCCTGCGCGCAGGGGACGTGGAGGCCGAGGCCGTCGTGCGTCGCGGCCTGGTCGTGGAGGAGATCATATCCGAGGCCAGGGACGACCAGTTCGACATGATGATCATCGGCGCACACACCACGCCGGACATCGCCGGGCTCTTGTCCAGCGATCTATCACAGCAGATCATGCTCGCCGTGAATCGCCCGATCCTCATCGTACACCAAGAGTAGTCGTCAACCTGATGTCCTTGCGCTTCGCTGCCCCGTGCCGGGCGGGGCAGTCGGTCGGGGCGGGTGAGCCTTGGGGAATCCCGATCGATCCTCGCTGGAAGCGGGAGTGCGTCCACATCCTTTGCATCGGTTCGCGCTGTTGCACGGCTCCTCAATGGTGGAGGTGCCTAACGACACCATCAACCGAAGTTTGACAAGCTACAAGCCCGGATGTAGAATGGGCGCCAGATGTGCTACACGAAGCTGACTAGGAGTGAGGAGGTCCCATGGCTGAGACCCAGAGCGCAACTGGTTCGAACCCCGCCGAGGACTTGACAGCAAAGTCGGCCCTGCGCGCCGCTAAGAGCGCCTTCGACATCCATATGGCTCACGAAGGCTTCACCAAGAACACCATGAAGGCCTTCCAATCGGACCTCAATATCTTCACCAGATTCGCCGGTGCCTGGACGGCGGTGGGCGACATCTCCACCGCCGACCTTGAGCGATTCACCGATTGGCTGGTTGAGGATCGCGAGGCCCCGTGCAGCCCCAAATCCCTAGCACGCCGGGTGACGACTCTCAAGGTCTTCTTCGGGTGGCTCTCCGACGTAGACGTCCTGCCCCGCAATCCGGCCGCACCGGTGGTCCACGAGCCGGTTAACACGCCGCTCCCCGACATTCTCACGCCAAGCCAGGTCGAGGACGTGCTCAAGGTAACCGAGGACCTCCGCCAGGCGAAGGATCCGGATGCCCGCCCACATCTCCTGATCTCCCTGCTCCTCCACACCGGTATCAAGAAGGCCGAATGCATGGGCATCACGCTAAATCACATCGACCTGGAAAACACTGCCGCGCCGACCTTGTGGATACGATACGCCAACCCTGAGCGGCGGCACAAAGAAAGGCAATTGCGGCTTCCCGCGTGGTGGCCGACGGTTCTGACCGAGTACCGGGCCCAGTACCTACCGGATGAAGCCCTCTTCCCCTGCACGGCCCGCAATCTAGAGTACGTGCTGTCTGGGGTCGCCGACCAGGCCAAACTTGCCCAGGGCATTTCCTTCGAGATGCTTCGTTGGACTTGCGCGGTTCGAGACTATAGAGCCGGGATGAAATCCACGGAGCTCCGTCAAAAACTGGGGCTCTCCAAGGTCACGTGGCGGCAGACGAAGCAGAAGATCGCGCGCTTAGCGGGCCCGTCCTTCAACGTCGCTTGATCATCCCATCGGTGCGAGACCGTACATCGGCGTGAGACCGTACATCGGCGCGAGACCGTACATCGGCGCACGCCGACCTTGAATCTGTGCACCCCACCGCTGTGTCCTGCGCCCTACCCCACTGTTGTACTCTCGCCCCCGGTTCTGCCCTTTCACCGCCGGCGCGCCTGCCGCCACCAGCGCGCCGTATCCGCCTGTCGCCTCGCACCATCAGCCCTTCGCGGAAAACGGTAGTACGAACGTCCTATGTGAACCTATGCCACTTTATGCTATATTATTGTAGCTCATCTCAGCACCGTGTCGCTTGATGCAACTGGAGTCACGCTATGTCAACTGCGCCCATCGACTTGTCGTCGCAGCCGTTTCTCACCCCCCATGAGGTGTCCGAGCTTTTGCAGGTCTCCGTTTATACGGTCCGTCGCTGGATCAAGCAGGGCGAGTTGCCCGCCTACAAGGTCGGCCGCCTCTGGCGCATCAAGAAGGGTGACCTGAACACGTGGCTTGATCAACAGCGACCGTTGGACGAGGGTTAGCCGACCGCATCGGCAGCCCTGGTCGCCCGGACCAGAGTCTGATCTCCAGCCAACGAACGCCTAAGGACGCATATGCTAGCGGCAACTCAGACCCCGACGGCAAACCGAGAGGCAGCCCCCATCCGCGTCGACGTGGGTTATTCGCTCGTCAATCTGGGTAGTACAACCCTCTGGTCCGTGATCAGCGGCTGGCTCCTCTACTTCTACATGCCACCCGATGGTGAGAGCACCCCCCTCGTGCCTGCTGCCCTTTACGGTGCGACGATGCTGGTCGTGCGCGCCGTGAACGCGGTTATCGCGCCTCCCATCGGCCACCTTTCGGACCAGACTCGTAGCCGTTGGGGACGGCGACTCCCCCTCATGGCCGCCTCCGCGCTGCCGATGACCGCCCTCTTCGTCTTCCTTTGGACGCCCCCGGTCCAGCACACATCGCTCTGGAACCTCGCCTACCTGGCCGCCGCCTTCCTGCTCTACAACGTCGCCTATACCTTCAACCAAGTGCCGTATATGGCGCTCCTGCCTGAGCTCGCCGTGACGGACCAGCATCGCGTCCGGATGTCGGCATGGTCCTCGGGTTTCTTCTTGCTCGGCATGATCGTGGGCGGTGCAGCGGGGCCTCTTATCGACCGATTCGGATATCGGTCCACAGCCCTCATCTACGCGATTATCGCCCTCCCGCTCCTCTATCTGCCTTTCTTCGTCCTCCGTGAGCGGCCCGGGCGCCAAGTCGATCCCGGTAAGCAGGCCACGCTGCGCGAAGCCGGGGCAGCCATGCTCCGGAACCGTGCATTCCTGGTTATGACGGCCACGGGGATTCTCTACTGGACTGTGACCACCTTCGTCCAGTCCATCATCCCCTTCGTCGTGACGGAGGTCTGCCATCTGTCAAAGTCGGCCACGTTCTCCTTCTACATCCCCGCCATCCTCGCATCGCTCATCTGCTACCCGGTCGTCACCTGGCTCTCCAATCGGCTCGACAAGAGCACGGTCTTCGCTGGCTCCTTGCTCGCGTCGGCCTGCGTGCTGCCGCTACTCATGGTCGTGGGGGACCGGGTGCCGCTGGGTCTGAAAGCTCAAGGCATCATCTGGATCACCCTCCAATCCGTCGCCATGGCCGGCGTGACGATGCTGCCGCCGGCCTTTGGCGCAGAGATCACGGATCACGACGAAGCGTTGACCGGACAGCGCCGGGAGGGGGCGTATTACGCCACCTGGGGACTCCTCGATCAGGCCATCAACGGCGTGGCATCAGCCGTCTTGCCCCTGATCCTGCTGCTGGGACGGAGCCGGGCCGACCCCCGGGGTCCTCTGGGGGTCCGATTGGTCGGGCCACTGAGCGGCGTGCTTATGCTGGCGGCCTTCCTGATCTTCCGAGAGTACCCATTCCGGCGTACGTCGCCGGGCCAAGGAGGCAATAATGGGAATGCCTGCAAGCCGGATAACTGAGCTTGAGTGGGCCAACTACGCGGCCACGCTTCCTGCCGCAGAGGTGACGCCGGGACTGGATGTCCTTGTGCGCGACGATGTCGTATTGGCTTGGAGCACGGCCTTCCCGACTCCCGACAGCAACCATGCGTGCTTGCTGCGCGCTGCCGCTGGCGAAGCTGACGACCTCATAGACGAGATCACGGGTTTCTTCCGCTCCCGAGATCTGCCGGTGGCCGTTTATCTATCCGAGGCATGCATCCCAAGCGATCTGCCCCGAAGACTCACGGCCCGCGGCTTTCACAAGCAACCGGGCGGCGAGTCGTGGATGGTCCTGGAAAACCTGGCCCAGTTCCAGCTTCCCCCTACCCACCCGGGCATTACGGTCAGACCGATCTCCTCTTCCGAGACACTGACGTTTGCCGAAGTCTTCCTGGGCGCCTTTGGACTTCCTGGACAGTTCGCGCCGGTCCTGGCTCGTCTATTGAGGCCCAGTGTGCCTTTGGCCGGGACCCAGCACTATCTGGCCTTTGCACAGGACCAGCCTATCGGCACGTGCTCCCTTCTCCGCCACGGACACTATGGTATCCTGGGTAGCACCGGGGTCCTATCGGAGCACCGCGGCGGCGGTGGCGCCATAAACCTGGGCATTGCCGCGCTGGCGGAAGCACGCTCCCACGGCGTCGACACAGTCATCCTTCAGACCACGGCTGACACGTGGCTGGAGCGGTTCTTGCGGAGAACCGGATTCGAGCGCGCCTTCACCAGGACTTGCTATCTCCTTCCCGATGACGTCGCTAGTTAAGACTGAGCAGCTGCAGAAGCTCTATCGGACCGGGAACGTGGTCTGCGAGGCTCTCCAAGGCGTCTCGCTGGACATCGCCGCGGGGGAGTTCGTCACCATTATGGGCCACTCCGGAAGTGGGAAGTCGACCCTGCTCCATCTCTTGGGAGGCCTGGATCGTCCGTCCGCTGGTACGGTGGTCGTGGATGGGTACGCTCTCCACACGATGAATGAGACAGACCTGGCCAGGTTCCGCCGGAGAAAGATCGGGTTTGTCTTCCAGTTCTTCAACTTGATCGATAATCTCACCGTTCGGAACAACGTCGAACTACCCGGCCTCTTGACCGGGGGGCTCGGCCGCAGACACACGGCAGCCGTGCGCGACCGCTCGCGGGAGCTGCTCAGTCGTCTCGGCATCGCCGATCAGGCCGCCAAACACCCGTGGGAGCTCTCGGGAGGGCAGCAGCAGCGCGTCGCCATCGCCCGGGCCCTGATCAACGAGCCGGCGCTCCTACTGGTGGACGAGCCCACCGGAAATCTAGATAGCGCGAGCAGCCAGACCGTGCTGGACATCCTCGATGCATGCCATGAACGAGGGCAGACGATCTTGTTGGTGACGCACGATCCCCGTGCCGCCGCCCGGGGAGAGAGGGTGCTTTTCCTCCACGACGGGAACATAGTCACGGAGATATTCGAAGAGGACGCCGCCGCCGTCGCCCAGCGGCTGGCGGAGTTGGAGTAGCTTGTGCGCACTAGCATGCTCGGCGCACTCCCTTGAGGGTTAAGGCATGAGCGCCATACTCAGGAAAGCCAAAGCCGACCTCGAAAGCCGGCCGCTGATCTCCTTGCTCATCGTCATCACGGTAGCGACCTCTTCGATGCTGCTCACCCTGGCCATAGCCACGCTGATGAACTTGAGCGCGCCCTACGACCGCGTCTTTGAAGACCTGGACGGCGCCCACGTCTGGCTCTATCTCGACCGCAGCCTGGTCGGTGGGCGAGACGTGGAGCGGATCGAGACGCTTCCCCAGGTGACAGCCAGTACCGGCCTTCGTCACTATGTGCTTGCGCGCGCCGAGCTCCGGGGCAATGAGGTACCGGTCGCTCTCCGTGGCCTCCCTGAGGCACGCTCCGGCGTCAATCGACTCCTCATCCGGGAGGGAAGGCAGCCGAGCCCCCACGAGGACGAGTTGCTGGTCAGCACCGATCTTGACGACCTCTACAAGCTCTCCGTCGGGGAGACCCTGGCCGTCAGCCGGTCCGACGGAAAAGCCGTCGAGCTTCCGGTGGTGGGCCTGGCCTACAATCCTACCTGGGACACCTACCGCAGTGACCAGCCTCCCTACGTCTATGTCAGCGAGCAGACTCTGGAGAGTCTCTATCCCGACCGGTCTCGTTGGGGATGGGCCGTCGGGCTGCGCCTCGCGAATCCAGACTCGGTGGATGGTTTCGTGACCCAGGTGGAATCCCTACTGCACAATGACGTGGTAGAGAGCCACACGGACTGGAGGGATGTGAAAGATTCCGCCGTCTTTGGCGCCAGGATGAATTTCATCTTTCTCGGTGCCTTCGGTCTGTTTGCGATTCTGGCCACGGCGTTGGTCGTCGCCAGCAGCGTGGGCTCCATCGTCCTTTCCCAATTCCGGCAGATCGGAATCCTGAAAGCGATTGGTTTCACCAGTCATCAAGTGATCTGGCTCTACCTGGGAGAGTACCTGATCCTGAGCTTGACCGGGGCGCCTTTGGGCCTCATCGCTGGCATCCTTCTCTCGCCGTTGCCCCTTAAGAGCGTCGCAGTCTCCCTGAACACCACGTTCCGGCCCGCCTTGGACGGGTCTTTGATCTTGCTCGTAATGACGAGTGTTCCCGCCGTCGTGGTTTCGGCGACGCTGGGGGCCGCATGCCGCGGAGCCCGCGCCAACATCATCAAGTCCATTGCCGTTGGCGCCGAGGCGCCCGAGAAGACAGCCACCTGGGGGGTGGACCTCGCCACCAGGTTGGGCCTCCCGATGGTCTTGGCGATGGGGCTTGACGACGTTGCGGCCAAGCCCCTAAGATCACTCATGACCGGCTTCAACTTGACCTTGGGCGTGATTGGGATCGTCTTCGGCCTGACCCTTAACCAGACCCTGGCGACGTACCGATCCCGGCCCGCCCTCTTGGGCCTGGTCCACGACGCGATGGTGACCCGCAGGGTGACCAGCGACGGTAAGACGAGACATCTCCTGGACAGGGCCGAGCAAGTCCAAGCCTACTATAGCGAGGCCGTTCTGGACGCGGAGACCGCGGTGGGACACTCTTTCCGCGTCCGGGCTGTCGAGGGCGATGTGGATGCCTTCCCCTTTCGGGTCGAGGAGGGGCGGTTCTTTCGACCCGACTCGTACGAGGCCGTGGCTGGGCGGGGCCTCCTGGACTGGCTCGGTATCGATGTAGGGGACGAAGTGACGCTGACCTTCGACGGATACGAACGGAGGCCCGTCACTTGGAAGATCGTCGGCCAGTACCCGGAGCCGACCAACGCAGGCGAGATGTTGATGGTCAGCCTCCCGACCGCGCGCCGATGGGCTAGAGAGGTCGAACCAGACACCTACTTCCTGAAGCTTGCCGACGACCTGCGGACGATCGGATTGAAGCACTACCTCAAGGACAACTCGGCGGACGACCTGAACCTCACACTGACCGGTCAGGCCATCCCTGATGACGTGGTCTACCTCCAGATGGCGATCTTCGTCCTGGCCGCCGTCCTGATTGGGATTGCCCTGATCAACGTGTTCAACACGTCGCTGCTCGCGATGCAGGAGAAGACGCGGGACATAGGGATCCTGAAGACGTTGGGCATGACCCCGGCTCAAGTGACAGCTATGACGAACACCTCGGCTGGCGTTCTTGGTTTGCTCGCAGCACTGCTGGGCGTGCCGCTGGGCTACGCCCTCACGCAGGGACTGCTCGCAAGTCTCTCCCACACGTACGGGTTCGGGACGGTTCACGTGGCCGTTGACGGCCTCCACATCGGGCTTCTCGTTCCGTCGGCCGTGGCCGTCAGCGTGGCCGGCAGTCTCATCCCGGGAAGACGTGCGGCCAAGCTGTCCATCGTGCGTGTGCTGCGCGGCGAGTAGATGATGACCAGGATCCAAGACCGTCAGGTGCAGAGGGTTATCCCGCCGTGCAAAAGGGAAATGCGACCGCGGCATTGCCGATTGCGCCCGCTAGCGACGATTGGGCTGTTGGGGACAGAGGACGGTCAGGTGGTAGGGGAGCGTGATGGAAGGCCTCGCTAAAACCATCCGCGATACCTGGAAGAACTCCAGAGTGTTCCGAATCCTCCTCATCCTGGCCTTCGGCTACGCCATCCTGCGCTTGGCCGTACACGGCGCCTACTTGGCGATGATGCTCTACCCGGACTCCGGGATAATGGGAGGGATGCCTGGGTGGACCGGCGCCGAGGGCGAACCTACAGTCCCGGTCGACCTCCAGATCTACCTGGACGCCGCAGAGCGCTTCCAACAGCGCCAACCTCTCTACACGCGCTCGAGTCGCATAGAGATCTACCAGTATCCCCCTCTATTCGCGCTCGCCTTCATGCCTTTCCTGCACCTGCCGGCCGGCGCTACAGTCCTCATCCATTCGGGTCTGCACATCGCGGCATACGCGCTGCTATACGTTACATGGGACCGAATATTCGGCTTCCTCTCGCTAGTAGGGGCGCGCAGGCAGCTCGCCCGCACGCTGCCCCTCTGGCTGGTCTTCTACCCTTTCTGGAGTGACCTCGGATACCTCAACATCTACGTCATCATGGCGCTCCTGGCCACACTCCTCATCTCGGCCGTCCTCCAGGAGCGGCTCGTCGGCGCCGTCTTGTGGCTTGCTCTCATCCTGCCGATCAAGCCCCATTGGGCTTTTGCCGCAGCGCTCCCGCTCCTGCTGGGCCGTCACCAGTTCTTCATAAGGCTCGTCGCTTACTCGTCCCTTGCTACAGCGGCGCTCGTGGGTGGCGGCATGCTGGCGACCGGGCCGGCCTATGTATGGGATCAGTACAGAGCCCTCGTTCGATTCCTCCCTCATTTGGTCGGGGACTTCCCATGGCGGCCCCCAAGCAGCCCCTTCTTGGGCTACAACCACTCGATCAAACAGATCATCTTCTACTTGTTGGGCGTCAAGCTTAGCACAGCACGCTTGGTCACCGGCATCAAGATAGCCCTCCTCGCACCCCTGGGCCTTGTCGCAGGACGGGTCTGGCTGGGTTCCGAAGGCGCTTCTCCGCGCCACGTACCTCATCGGGCGTTGGATCTGACGTTTGCCCTGTACTTGGGGGTGTTCATCTGGCTCGATATGGTCTGGGAGGCATCGCTGGCTGGCGCAGCTTCTGTCTACCTGATCGGCACGCTCCGAGGAGCGCTGGGCCGCATAGTGGCTTGGGGCGTTTTTGTGCCCTACGCGCTTCTCGACGTGTGGCAACTGCTCAGCGTCGCAGTCTGTGGCATGGATATAGTTGCCCCGGGTCTCTACGTTCTCACCGATCCATCGATCTACGTCCCCCTGACAATGGTACTGATTCTGGGTCTGTACACCCTACTGCTCATGAGACTGTGGCGCTCCGGACCTAGCCTCGCACTGAATCCCTGGAGGACTTCCCCATGAACCTCGATACCTTCCTGAGCCTTCCCACGACAGAGGTGGCTGACCTCGTTCGCCGGGAAGGTCCCCAGGTCTGCGGCTTTCCGATCAACGGGACTCGCCGCTGGTTCATCCTCGAGTACCCTGATCTGGCATCCTCCGGCCTTGGGGAAGAGTACCTGAGGGTCGCGGGGCGGCGACACATCGACTTGTACAGGCTCTTCTTTGACCACGGAATAGACACTCTGTTGACACCGATCCTTGGACCAGATATACTCGACCGCGACCAGCGGTACAGAGACGTCCTTCAGCAGGGATTGGTGTGGTTTGCGCAAGACGCAGATTTCCTGGACTTCTACAACGAGTATGGTGTCCGAGTCTCTGTCTATGGGGACGTGGAAGCCCACTTGCAGGGGACGCCATATAGTGGCGCGTTGAAGGCTTATGAGGAGCTCAAGCTATGGACCGCGGGCCACGGGCGCCATCGGCTCTTTTTCGGCGTATTCGGGCACGATGCGACCGCTGAGGTCGCCCGAATCGCCATACGATTCCAACGGGAGCATGGACGACAACCGACCAAGAACGAGATCATTGAGTGCTACTACGGTGAATCCATCGAGCCCATTGACCTGTTCATTGGATCCGACCGACCAGCAGTGTACGACATGCCACTACTGACCACCGGCAGTGAGGATCTATACTTCACCGTAAGTCCATCACCTTACCTTGACGCCCGCACACTGCGCACGATTCTGTACGACCACATGGTTACTCGCCGCGTCGGCGACGTGGGCTATGAAGACCTTTCAGCCAGGGACTGGGAAGCGATGGATCACATTTACCGGAGCAACCGCCATAGCGTGCTCGGACTCGGCCGACGCCACGCCAGTGGGGCATTTTGGTATCCAGTGCCCCAGGTCCGCTTGCCTCCATCGGGCATCGACACCCAGGTTGACTGAGAATCCCTATCTCAAGTGCTGCGGTCACCCTGTCCGCCTGTACCGTTAGGAAGAGACCAACGTGAACTACGTCGAAGAGGCAATAGAGCTGGTTGCAGATCTGGACCAACGGATGGGACCCAGTGCGTACGATATCGCCTGGATGGCCCGAGTCCCCTCCGACGGAGACGACGAACCCCGCTGGCCGGAGCTGCTAACTTGGCTCTTGGACAACCAGCATCCGGACGGGAGTTGGGGCGGACAGATCGAGTACTATCACGATCGCATTATTTGCACGACCGCGGCCATAGTCGCTCTGGCAGAGAATGGGACGGGTGTGGCGGCGCAGCACGCTGTGGAGCGCGGCGAGAGCTATCTCTGGCATCATCTCCATAGACTTTGTCTCGATCCGTCGGAGCTGGTGGGTTTCGAGCTTGTCTTTCCCACCCTCCTAGCCCAGGCCCAGGAGTTGGGCCTCGACGTGCCCACGCACGCCTACGGGTACGGAGAGATACAGATGACCAAGCTCCGCTTGATCCCGCCCCAGATGCTTTACTCACCCACCATATCAACCGTCTACTCGCTGGAATTCTTGGGAGCATCGGGAGATGTCGCCCAGCTCGAACGTGCCCTCAACGGAATCGGAGCACTTGGGAACTCCCCTGCAACGACCGCGTACTACCTATGGCTCCGCGATGGTGAGGATCCGCGTGCCGAGGCATACTTGGAGACCATTCGATCTGAGCGCGAGCACATCATCCCCGTCTACCCCTTCGGGACCTTCGAAAGAACCTGGGTCCTGAACAACCTGGCCTTCTCGGGTGTGCCCGTCACCGCGTTTGCCGACGACCAGACTTGGTGCGGGCTTCGCGACGAGTTGGGCGATTCGGGCGTCGGGTTCGATGCGACATTTGGAGTATCCGACGGTGACACGACGTCTGTATGCTGTCGACTGGTGACGGAAGCCGGACATTCAGTGGATCCCCGGGTCCTTGCTCAATTTGAGGATAGAGATCGGCGGTTCATCCGGACATACCAGTATGAGCGGAACGCCAGCGTCAGTACAAACGCACACGCGCTGGAGGCTCTCCATCTCATGTCCGAATACCCGGATCGAGAGGTTGTGCGCGAAGAGATTGCATTGATGCTCCTTGATCAACGCGCGTACAACGCCTACTGGACTGACAAGTGGCATACGTCCCCCTACTACGCAACCTCTCACGCGATGGTCGCGCTCTTGAGGGAGGGGGAACATCTCGTCCACGCCTGCCAGACGACCATTGACTGGCTGGTGCACACCCAACGCGGCGACGGCTCCTGGGGGTTCTTCGACCGGGGTACCCAGGAGGAGACCGCGTATGCGCTGACCGCGCTCATCCACTATGCGCGCACCCACGACCTACCCGCTGAACCAATCCATCGAGGCGCGACCTACCTGGCACAGGCACACGAAGGCAATAGGCCCTACCCCCCCTTGTGGATCGTGAAATGCTTGTACATGCCCTATGACATCGTCCGTTCCGCCATCCTCGCGGCGCTCGTGCTGTACGAACAGACCTTTGGTCGATCGATCTAACCCGGAAAAATCGTGATGGATCTTGGTGCACTTAGAAGAATCCTCGAAGTCTCCTCAGGCGATCCCGACGACGCCCGGCGCCGACAGCTGCTGAACATCCTCATCCTGGGCCTCGCTGTTCTCACTCTACTCACCATCCTGATCACCGGGGCAGTGACCGCGTCTCGGATGCGGCACCCGGATCCGGCGGTCTTGATGGCCTTTCTCCTGAGCCTCGCTGCCCTAGCAGCGATCGTGCTGGTCTTTGTCATCAACTACCTTTGGTCTGGGCGCATCGCCAGCGCGCTATTCGTCGTCATGCTAACGGTGATTATCACGATGGCGGATGAGCCGAGCGAAGTCGTGAATGGACGGTCGGTCTTCCTGTTCACGATCCCCATACTCATGGCCAGCGTTCTGGTGAGGCCGTGGGCCGGCTTCACCGCAGCTGGGCTCAGCAGTGCAGTAGTGACCATCATGGCCCTGAGGCTGCCCGGCTACATACCCCCTGCCCCCACCATGCTCGGGTTTTTTGCCTTCGCCCTCATCTCCTGGTTGTCAGCGCGCAGTCTTGAAGATGCCCTCAACGAGCTGCGTGGCATGAACCGTGAGCTCGATCAGCGCGTGGAGAATCGGACGCAGGCCCTCCGCGAGGCAAATGAGGAGTTGGCCCGCGCCAATGAGCGTCTGCGGGAGCTGGACCGCCTCAAGTCCCGTTTCGTCTCTATGGTATCCCACGAACTCCGCACCCCCCTCGGCGCCATCCAGGGCTTTGCCGAGATGATTCGCGCCGGTATCTACGGCCCCCTTTCAGACAAGCAAGACAACGCTCTCCACCGCATCGAGAGGAACACACATCGGCTCCTGAACATCGTCAACGACCTTCTGGACCAGGCGCGTATCGAGGCCGGAGAGCTGTCGATCCATCCCGAGCCCTTTGCTCCGGAGGCCCTTGTTGAGGACCTTGAGACCACAGTGGGTGTGCTGGCCCAGCAGAAGGGACTCGACGTGACGATCACCATTGAAGACGACTTGCCGTGTCCCTTGTACGGAGATAGAGATCGGCTCCATCAAGTCCTGGTGAACCTGACGAACAATGCGATCAAGTTCACCGACGCCGGCGGCATCCACGTCCGTGTCGGTCGTGCCGATGGTGACCGCTCATCTCACTGGGCCATGGAGGTGTCTGATACGGGCCCAGGAATATCCGAGAAAGATCAGGAGATGATCTTCACACCATTCCGCCGTGTCGATGATTCCGTAACCAGAGAACATATGGGCGTCGGCCTGGGTCTGTCCATCGTCAAGCAACTGGTTGAGCTGATGGACGGCGAGGTCACGCTAGAGAGCAAGCTGGGTGAAGGCAGTACCTTCGCCGTCATTCTTCCACTCGGAGACCCACAAAGGAGAGACTCATGAACGATCGATCCGCGATGATCATAGAGGATAACGAGGATCTGGGCATCATCTTCGCCGAGGCCCTTCAAGCTGCAGGCTTTGAGACCAGGCTTGTTCCGGATGGCGAGCGCGCCCTCGCTCAGCTCAAAGAGTCCGTGCCGAGAATCATTATCGTAGACCTTCATCTTCCGCACGTCTCCGGGGAGGCGATCCTCGAGTGGATTCGTAGTGACGAGAGGTTCGACGAGAGCCGGGTGATCATCGCCACCGCCGATCCGCGAATGGCCGATATGTTGAAGGAGAAGGCGGATCTTGTCCTCTTGAAGCCCATCAGCTTCGGACAGCTCCGCGACCTGGCCGCCCGCCTCACGCCCGCTGGCTCGGAGGATTGACCATCGCGCTTCGGTCCTGACAACCCACGCCTCACGCTGCAGGATAGGAGATCGAATTGCGGTAGGTCTCAAGCTGGTCGGACAGGCGCGACGCACACTGGGAGGACACGCTCGCTACCTGCAGCACCTTGACAAGGACCAGCTTCGCGGTATAATCCCGTGCGTTGCCGGCCCGCTAGCTCAATTGGAAGAGCAGGGGCCTCTTAAGCCCTTGGTTGCAGGTT
>CAZIWL010000019.1:42116-47151 GCA_964542755.1 uncultured Anaerolineales bacterium | reverse complement strand
GGGCACCCGGCTCACCGAAGGGGGCCTCCGTTCGTGAGTGCGGTGCCCCATCCTTTCTACCGCAACCGGGATCAACGTGCTCAGCGTCTGAACCTCCGAGAACAGGGAACGGCTGTCGCCTAGCGGTGCGCTCTCAGGACGGGAATCGGCAGCCCGCCCATGATCACCTGCATCCTGCTGGGATGCACCTTGCCGACAGAGTCCGGCATTCTGAGAATCGAATCCCGCAGCCCCCTGCCAACGATGGTCGTCGCTGTCGCCAGGACGAACAGGGCGCCTACTCGTCTTCCCCTTCTCCGCTACACCCCCTGCGCCTCGTTTCCTCCAAATCGCCGCTGCTCTTCACTGACGACACAGAACGGTGTGGCTCGAGCCATCGTGGGCATGGTATCAGCCAGATGGTCGTGGGTTCATCCCTCCCACCAGGTAGTCAGAAAGGCACTCGCCGTCATTCGGGTTTTGTCGGCCGCTTCTGGCCGGAGTGCAGCCGTGGTGCAACTGGACTGCAGCCCAAGTGAAACCGGAGGGAAACCGGAGGGCCACGCATGCGCCGCCAGCCCAAACACTTGACACAGTAAGAAGTTTGTAGTAGTATTAACTCCATACTACCATTGACTATAGAATACTCTTGATTGGGCAGTACATGTCGTGGGGAGGTGCTGTTCGATCTCCCTGCAATGCGGCCCGCGTTAGAGAAAGGAGCACGTCTTGGATCGGATGACTGCGGCCAACAAGAAGTTCCGCAAGGAAATGCGCTCGGGGACGGTCGCCCTGCTGCTGTTGAGCGTATTGGACAGGGCCGACGAACCGATGTACGGTTATCAGATCGGCAAGCTGGTGGGGGCAGGAGAGCAAGACACACCAATGGTTAAGCAAGGCGCTATCTATCCGGTCCTGCGGTCGCTGGAGCGGAGTGGCCTGCTAACAAGCATGCGGGAGGCCTCGATATCCGGGCCACCGCGACGCTATTATCAGGTAACGCCTCTGGGCCAGGAGACGGCGGAGGAATGGCAGGCCATCTGGCGACGGACGAAACGCTTCGTGGACGACACCCTCGAAGGAGACTACTATGGCATGGAAGAGGAAGGAGCGGGCGAAGATGAGCAGTAACATGACGGGGGACACACCGCACAAGACCTACGAGACGATCGCCCGGTATCTGAAGGCGCTGCGCGACGAACTGGATGGGGCGGACCGCGCCACGATCCTAGACGCGTTGGCCGATGCAGAGGAGCATCTGTACAGCGCACAGGGGGACATCCAAAGGAACTCGCCGGATCTGTCGGAAACCGCGGCCCTGCAGCAGGCGATTGAGGAGTATGGGAAGCCTGGCGAGATCGCCGCGGCCTACCGCGAGATTGAGGAACGGCTGCAGCCCGCGCTGGCACGCCCCGAACGTCCAAGCTCGCTGGGCCGACGCTCGCTGTTGGCCCGGTTCTTCGGTATCTATGCCAACCCCAGCGCCTGGGGAGGCCTGCTCTACCTCCTCTTGTCGCTGGTGACCGGCACGATCTACTTCGCCTGGGCCACTGCAGGACTGGCGACCTCGCTGGGTGTCATGGTACTGATCATCGGAATCCCGTTCACCGTGCTCTTCTTGCTCTCCGTACGGGGTATCGCCTTCGTGGAAGGCCGGCTTGTGGAGGCATTGCTGGGCGTCCGCATGCCGCGCCGCGCCTCGTTTGAGCGGCAGAATGCCGGCTGGTGGGCGCGCCTGAAGCCCCTGTTGTTGGGCAAGCGCACGTGGCTGGGCCTCCTCTACCTGATCCTCCAGCTGCCGCTGGGCATCATCTATTTCACGCTGCTCGTCTGCTTGATCGCGCTGTCGCTCGCCCTCTTCGCAGCGCCAGTGCTTCAGATTCTATTCGAATTGCCCGTGTTCTCACTGGGTGCCACGAGCTACTATCTGCCCACCTGGGCGATGCCGCTTTCTTGGATCGCGGCGCTGATTCTGGTCACAGCCACGATGCACGCGGCGCGCTGGATCGGTTGGCTGCACGGTCGCTGGGCGAAAATGATGCTCGTGCGGGACGAAACCTAGTCAAACGCCGGGCTCTGGCGCCGTGATCGGATAGGTGGTGTTGGATGGCACTCACGTGAGGACCAGAGGACGCCGCGCACCCACTCCGGCCGGTGGGGACGTGCGCCTGTCGCCAGGTTCCTGGAGGCCCGCTCATCGCGAGTCACGTGGTGATCGTCGGGAGGGCGGGCCAGGGCGCCACCATCGCCGTGCGGCAGGCCTGGTACGGCATCCGCCGACGATCGCACCCCCGTGCAGGAATGCTGCTGCCGTGGTACTTGCGTGCCCCCCCCAGCCTCGCCTCCACAAGTTGCAGGGGCCGCCGGCAACGCGGTGATCAAGACCTCGCATCTGAACCACTGAGCCGCTGAAGCCCTTGATTCCTCTGATTCCACTGAGGCCCCCGATGCAGGCTGCGGTTTTCAGTGGTCTGATCCATTCAGTGAGTCAGTGGTTCAAGAACCAACGGCAGCATCTTCCATCCGACACGCGTAACGCCTCCACCCGAACTCCTCCCAACACAAAACCCCCAGCCGTATCGCTGGGGGCTTCGTGTCTCAGTTCCCTGCAGTACCTACTCCTGCGCCAGCAGCTCGACGTCCGTCACCTGGGCGTGGAAACTGTGCCCCGACGCGTAGATCCTGATGCTCTTGATCGAGGCTGGAGGCGTCTCAGACAACTCCTCCATTAAGTTCCCCGTGCTGAACGGCTGCCAGGTCCCCGGTTCCACCCGCTCGTGCCAACCATGGATCGGCCAACCGTCCGCGGGCTCCCCGATGTAGAGCCCCCGCAACCACTCGCGGTCGTTCCCGTGGATGTCCTTGTAGTCCAGACGGACGATGATGGGACATTCGGACCCCATACTGCCGCAGCCGCCGAGTCCCAGGATGTTTTCGCTGACAATCCGTACGGCCATGTACAGCTCCACAGAGGAGAAGTCTCGCACGTCATAGCTGATCTCCTGACGGATCCCCACCTCGGCGTGATTGACCGCGTTCCGGTAGAACTCGGCAACCCGCCGCTCCTCATTGCCCATCGTGATCTCCGCGATCTCCACCCGGCCGCTCGGCTGTTTGGGATCCGCCTGCTCCGCGTAGGAGTCCCATCCATACTCCAGTGGCTCCTGGAAACTCCCATTCTCCACCAGATTGCGGGCTGCCGGCAGGGGGCCGTCGATCGTCTGCGTGCCGACCAGGGCGCGCTCCTGGGGACCCAACACCAAGGTCTCTCCCGCATGATTGGTCAACTCTGCCTCGCCGTAGCGGACCGTCGCCTCCGTCACCGAGTTGATCTTCACCTCGTAGCTTCCCTCGTGGAGGGTCACCGAACCGTGAGCCGTCTCCACGTGGACGACCGTTGGCCGTTCGCTCCGGCCGAAAACGTTGATCCGCACGCGGCCCGTCTCCATCCCCAGGCTCATGCGGTGGGGAAGCGGGCTGTTCCTGAAGCGGGGCGACCGGGCCGACGCGAGTGTCAGCTCCGTCTCGTCGTAGAGCTGAATGGTGGTTATTGGGGCTGGCCCTCCCCCGTCGGCAGGCTGGATCAGGATCTGCCCCGAGGTGCCATTGGGGGCTGCGATCTTGCTCCCCTCCAGTACGTCATCCGTGTCATCGGCCACGGATACCGGGCGGCCCCGGCCCGCCCGCACCACGCTGAGAGGTCCCCTGTGAATCTGGAGGCTCAAGTCCTGCGTGGCCGTGGCGTTTCGCACGTACCAGCGGGCGCTGAGCGGTGTCAGCACCGCCGTGGCGATGCAGGCGACAAAAGAACCCAGCAAGATGACCCAGGCCAAGCGTTCTGGACTGTTGCTCATAGATAGCGCACCCTGAAACTGTCGAACTCACCCGTGGGACTTTTCCAGTCGACCTCAACCGAATCGACCTGGGCTGCCGGCGATCCACGGTGCAGGAACTCCTCGAACGCATCGAGGTCTGAGCGATTGCCCTCGGCGACCGTCTCTACTGTCCCATCGGCTCGATTGGCCGCCCAGCCCTTAATCCCCAGCCGTCGGGCTGTCCGGGTGGTGTGGTAGCGGAAGTTCACGCCTTGGACGCGGCCGCGAACGATGGCGTGGATGCGAGCTGTCGACGTTCCCTCATCGGTCATCATGCCCATCCCTCCTCCTGCTCTCACGTCCCACGTACGTCGGTCCTACTTGCTTCGCTGGAAGGGACGTCGTCGGTCGAAGCGGTGAAGGCCCGCCTCCCGGGCTTCCTCCAGCGCCTCCCGGTATTCCTCCCTCGTCACGGGCCGGTCGAGAGGGGGCAGATTGACGGCCTCATAGCAGGGGTGATACTGGTCCATCACGTTGATGTACGTATCCCTCGATACACACTCGGCCAGGAAAGAGGCCACCTCCGCTGTCCCCGCCAGCCCTTCGGGGAGAACTAGGTGGCGGACCAGGAGGCCCCGCTGCGCAATCCCCTCGTCGTCCATCGTCAGGTCGCCGACCTGGAGATGCATCTCCTTGACCGCGGCCTGGTTGATCTGAGCGTAATGCTTCACCTGGGAGTAGGCCTCTCCCACCTCAGGGTCGGCGTACTTCATATCCGGCATATAGATATCGACGATCCCGTCGAGCAGCCCCAGGGTGATCAGCGAATCATACCCCCCGCTATTCCATACCAGCGGGAGGCACAGGCTTGCCTCCGCAGCCATCGCCACCGCCGCCAGGATCGGCGCCACCACGTGGCTCGGCGATACCAGGTTGATGTTGTGGCACCCGCTCTCTTGAAGGGAGAGCATCATCCTGGCCAGCTCCTCGGGCTCGACCTCCCTGCCGCGTCCTCGCTGGCTGATGTCGTCGTTCTGACAAAACCGACAGCTCAGATTGCACCACGAGAAGAAGATGGTACCGGATCCTCGATAGCCGCGCAAGGGATCCTCTTCGCCGAAATGCGGCCCGAAGCTCGCCACCTTCGCCAGCACGCCCGTGTTGCAGGTGCCCACGGTCTCCGTACGGTCGACCCCGCAGCAGCGGGCGCACAGATCGCAGGCACGCAGGTGCTCGTACGC
>CAZIWL010000019.1:14106-42016 GCA_964542755.1 uncultured Anaerolineales bacterium | reverse complement strand
GCCGGAAGCTCCCGGCTGCTACCATCGGACCGGTACTCGCCTCACGCGCCAGGATCTATCTCGATAGTGGATGTAGCCGTTCTGACGACCGAAGTCGTACACCCTCCACGTCACCTCCACGTCCCGGCGGCAGTAGTCGATGACCCTGTCGATCTGTCCCTGGCGGAACCAGCGCACCGCCTGCAGCCCATCCGCGCTCTTTCCCTCCCCCAAGGTCGCCGCCGCCACATCGTCCAGCTTCAGTCGGAAGCCCAACGAGCGGTGAATGACGTCCAGCATGTCCACCGTCGGGAGATCCTTCAACGCGTCCGCCGTGTACCGCCGCAGCACTTCGTAGTCGAACCGGAGCAGATTGTAGCCAACTACCCGGTCTGCTGCTCGGAGATCCCCGATCAGCAGCTCGGCGTCCTCCTCCAGGTACGTTCGATACGCATCTTCAGCCGGGCTGTACGTCACCCCTACCGCCAGCTGCATATCCCGGATGTGGCCCCACCCGCCCACCTCGTTGGCGGCATACTGCGTCTCCAGGTCCAATACTAACACGTTGCTCATCACCATGCCTTCCGCTGCTCTGAGGTTTCCCTGTCGTGTTGACTAGTCTCTGGGCTGTCGGCGGAAGCCGCCCATCATGGGCACCGCCAGGAGAAGCCCGATCACCGACAGGGCGATCCAGAAGCTCGCCTTGCGTACGATGACCAGCCACCCCGCCGCTGGATTGAGGTTCATCCGCCAGTCCTCCTCCAACTGCTGGAATGGCACGCCCAGGCCCTCCATCACCCCGCTCTTGCAGCTCGCCCCATCAGCATAGGCCGCCAGGAGCTGGCGGACACCCGTCGCCCCAAACTCTTCACGGATGAACGTCACGACGCTGCCGCTCTGCGCATAGGAGAGGGTGGCCGTCTGTGGGTCAGGCGAAAACGGAACACAGAGTTCCTCCAGCGGTATCAACTCGCCCGCCTGGCGAGCCTCTTCGAGCGCGAGAGCGTACTCGGGTGTGGGGAGTCGCTCGTTTGCCGTAGCCAGACCTTCATTGAGCCAGGCCGGGACGTAGGCATACCCCTCCGGCGTCGTGAGCCTGTAGAGCAGGAGGTGGGTGATCTCGTGGGGCAAGTACCGCTTCATCCGGGAGCTGTAACCCTGGGCCGAGGGCACGGCCACCACCACAACCCCCAACTCCGGACGGGCCTGTCCGCCCAGCCACTCTCGGCCCGTCAGCACCATCGCCCCCTGCAGATTCGCCTCCGAGTCGTAGATGAAGATGTCCAGCGGGTCCGGTCTCGATCCCCCCAGCTCCGCCTCAATAGCCTGCACGCTCGCCCGCGCGATGTCCAGGGCTGTCTGGGCGAAGGCCGGGTCGCCCTCGCCCGTCATCCAATGGATCGTGATACCCTCCCCGCCAAGGCGTTCCCACGAGAAACGGTTGTCGTGATAGGTGAATTGTTGTGGAGGGGTCTTCAGCTTCTGCCCTGCTGCATCCTCGATCTGCCACCAGTAGCTGATCTCTGCGAAGGGCGGCAGGGGATATCGCATCGCGTCGTGTCGGACTTCGAGGCTGACCCGTCGGGAGGGATCTTCCACCGTGACTCTTTTCTTCTCCGTCACCTGGTCGTGCGTGGCGCGAAAGAAGAGATAGACCTCGACGATCTCGGCATCCGAGGATGCCTCCAGACGGAAGGTTACGTGCTGGGCGAAGCTGTGCTCGACGTCATTCCGTGTGACGCGTATGCCGCTAGCCCAGGCATGGGCAGGAGCAACAAAGACGGACAGGACGAGGACGGTGAGGAGCGGAAGACCGATCGGGTAGGAGCGTTCCCTGTGCAAGGAGCTCTTTGCCTACCAGGTGGACTCTTCCGCTAGTTCGGCGAATACGTCCTCCAGGTCGCCGTGCAGGAACTCGAACTCCTCCAGGGCCGCCTCCGCCGCGGACCGTAGCGCTTCGTCGCTGACGCGACAGAACTGCTCCAGAATCTCGCGGGCTCGATCGCCCCCGATCTGGCCCAGAGCCCAGATGGCAGCTTGCTGGACTTCGCCATCCGCGTCCTCCGTCAGTTCCTCAAGCATCGACACCGCCTCCGAAAGCTGGAGCTCGCCGCAGGCCCGGGCTGCCTCGTACCGCATCTCTGGGTTGATGCTGAAAAGCTCCTGTTTGACCTCCTCCTCCCAGCGGGCGTCGGCACTCCGTCCCATGGCGAAGACGGCGCTGACCCGGAACCGTTCCTCCCCCGACACATAGGCCTCGCGGATCGAGGCAACGACCGTCTCGTTGCAGACGTATGCCAGAGACTCCAGCGCTCGCCGTTGTACCTCAGGAGCCTCGTTGCCCGCCCGGTAGGCTCGCAGGAGGGCCTCATACGCGTCCTGGTGTGGCTTGGGGCGGATCTTCTGCAGCTCGCCCAGAAGAATGAAATTGCCTAGCGATCTGGCTGCTGCCGCGCGCACAGTGGCGCACTCGTCGGCCTCCAATCGTTCCGCCAACTGCGGCACCAGCCGCACGTCCTGGTCTTCCCAAAGGCCCTCGACAGCGACCTCCCTCACCTCCGCGCTCTCATCCTCAAGCGCGATACGGAAGACCGCTCCGTAGTTCAATGTGAAGTCGGCCTCCGCCATGCGCACCAACTGTTGGATCAACGCCAGGCGGAGGCTGGTCGGCAGGTCCGGCCACAGGTTGCGAACCTGCTCGGCCTCCTCCGCGTCCAGGCTCGAAAGGAAGTACAGAGAAGCCTGGTCCAGCTTTGTGTCCCCGTCCCGCAGCTCGTCCAGCAGGACGTCAAACGGTCTGTCCATGATTCTGTCTTCCAGCTTCGTCATTTCAGCAGAGACCACGGTATGATGGGGTTGATCAAGTCCTGGAGCATCACCAGGACCATCAGGCCCACCAGAATCAACATGCCGACGAAGTGTACGATGGCCTCTCGCTCCGGGGGTATGCGTCGCCCTCGGATCGCCTCGATGACGACGAAGAGGATGCGCCCGCCGTCCAGCGCCGGCAGCGGAAGCAGGTTCGTCAACCCCAGCGCCAGGCTGATGAGCGATGCCGTCTGCAGGGCGGGGAAGGCCAGGCCCCATTCGACGCTCTGCTGGAGCGAGAACGTCATGATCTGGCTGATGCCCACGAGACTGGTCGGCCGTGCTTCCTGCGAGCTGACGTTGCCCCGGATCAGCATAAGGGGCAGCTCCAGCGTTCGTCTGGCGATCATCAGTAGATCGCCCCCGCTTGCCCTGGCTGCGCGCAGCAGGGAATATCGCTGAAGTCCCTCGCGGTCCGGCCAGGGCGCCATCATAATACCTAGGAAGCCGTTCCCCTCCCGACTTGCCGGCGTCGCCGTGATGGTCAGGGACTCCCCGTTGCGCTGCACCTGGAGCGCGATCTCCTCCTCCGGAGCAGCCTGGATGACACTGCGGAGCTCGGCAAGCCCCTCGTCGATCTGTTCCCCATCCGCCGAGACGACCAGATCACCAGACTGGAGTCCGGCCTCCTCCGCCGCGGTGCCCGGCTCTACCTGCGTGATCTTCACTTGCCAGCTCGTCGGGAAGCCGCTTGTGTAGGCTCCTACCAGGAGCAGCGCGGCCGCCAGGACGTTCACGACCGGCCCCGCAGCCATCACAGCAACCCGCCAGCCCTTTGACTGCGCTGCCAGGCTTCGAGGATCGGATGGATTCTCCTCGCCGGTCATTCTCACGAATGCGCCCATCGGGAGCATATTGAGGCTGTACAGGGTGCCGGGCTCATACGTCGTCAGCTCGCCCCGCACCGACATCCTCTCGTTTTTCCGCTCTGTCTTCGGGCTCAACCCCTCTCGATCCGTCCCCAGACTCTCGAACGTCTCCAGGACCCACGTCTCGTCATCCCGTTCTCTCGCCGTGACGTCAGCCCAGGTCCCATCCTCGAGCTTGGCAGGCACGTTGAATCCGCGCGGGATCTCCACCCTCGTCCCGTTGATCTCGAGGTAGCCCTTTCCACGCCAGAGTCCCAGGAGGCGGGGCGGGAAGCCGAAGCCGAACTCCTCAACCCGGATACCGGCCAGCTTTGCAAAAACAAAGTGGGCCAGTTCGTGGATCAGCAGGATGGGCCCTAGCATCACCACCACCGTGCCGGCCAGCCAGAATGCGATAGTAATCCAGTTCATAGGTCTCTCTCAGTCAAAGAAACGGGCGTCGTCGCGCCCGCCTTGTCCAGTCCATAATCGTCGTCCCTCGGGCGACGCCTTCGCAAGCTTCCATCGCCATTTTCGCCAGGATTATACCGTTATCATGCCGAAGTCGCAATGCAACGCCGCCGCACGGTGCACGTGCAACGCACCGTGCGATGCACCTTTGTGGCTGGAAGCCGCCCTCAACGGGTCGCGCGTCGGCGCTGGTTTGCGCTTCCGGGGAACCACCGGAGCTCACCTGCCCAGCTCAGACCCGCCGGGCGCCACGCTACGCGCGATCGTCCTCCAGATAAGCCAGCGCCTCCTCCCCGACCTCCTCCGCCGTCAGCTTGTCCGTGTCGATGCGCAGGTCCGCGTGATCCCTCGCGTGCCGCAGCCGTTCCCGCATAGCTCCCCACCAGGCTGCCCCTGCCTCTGAGCGTCGTCTCTCGCTTGCGACCTCCTGGGAGACGTCCAGGTAGATCAGTAAGTCCGGGTTTGTGAAGCGCTGCCACATCGACGGCACGTAGGAGTGCTCCTGGTTCACCTCGCGAGCGTGGTACCCCGCCTCCTCTAGTTTTCTGACCAGCGTCGACTTTCCGGAGGCACACGGGCCTACGACCGCCACCAGTGGCCCCGTCCCCTCCTCTCCGGCTCTGTCGCTTTCCTGGTCCAACATATGCCGTCCGCCTCCGCAGGACGGAGGCCTCCTGTCAGAGAGGAACCCGGAGTCGAAGCCTCCGCACCTCGTGCTCCCGCCGGCGATCCGCGACGTGCAGGACTAGAACACTGATATCGTCCCGCGGCCGCCCGTCCTCTAGCTTGAGCGCGTGATCCAGCAGCGCGCCGGCGAGGCTCTCGGCCGTCGCTTCCCCGTCCTCCAGCAGGCCGGCCGTCGTCTCGGCGACGTCGAGGACGGGGCTCGACCAGGATCCCGCTCGCTCCAGTCCGTCAGTAAACACAATAGCCCACGTACCCGCCGTCAGGGGCAGCTCCGTGATGGAGGGTTTTGTGCCGCGGCGAACGCCTATCGGCTCCACGTACTCGTCGAGCGAACGAATCCCGGTTTCCGAGGTGACAACGATCATCGGGCAGCGGCTGTTCCGGGAGAGGACGAGGGAGTTCGTGATCAGGTCGACGGACAGTATGTTCAACGTCGCCGAGACCTTCCCACTGCGGTGCGTGTACAGGTAGTCGTGGGCGGCGCGGGCCGCGGCGCCGTCCCGCACTCCCTGGGCCAACTCGGAGATGACCTTCCGGGCCACCAGATTACTGATGGCCTTGGCAGCTCGCCCCGATCGTTGGCCGTCCACCAGGACGAACGAAAAGCCCCCGTGTGGACGCTCTACCATCTCCAGGGTGTCCCCACTCTCGCTGGTCGCCCACTTACCGATCTTGGCGGCCGCCACCTCTATCTCCATCTCTTCTCCTCGCACCTTGAAGGGTTCCCGGTACGCCAGATCCGGAGGCAGACCTCGCCGTCGCATCCCCGGCAGTATCGGCGTTGCTGGTTGGCGTTGCCCATTATACCTGTGCACATCTGCCGAGCAAGACTGGAGGAAATCGGGCCGTGTGCTATAATCTAGACACGGTCCTCATCCCCGGTGGAGTGCGAACGACTATGCAATTTGAGCTATGGAGATCCTGGCTGCCATTGGTCTTTCGCGAGCCCAACGCGTGGGGATACGCCCTTCTCGCCGTCGAACTCCTTCTCAGTCTCGCGCTGCTCATTGTCGCCCGTCGTGATCTGTTCCACGTGCGGCGCCGAGGCTTCCTCCTCTTCGCACTCTGTCTGGCTGCGACGGTTGTAGCTGAGCGGGTTCTGGTGCTGCTCTTCCCGGGCCGTCATATGCTGCCGCTCCCGGGGATTCCCCTCGCTCCGACCAGGCCCTTCACTCCGCTTCTTGGGATCATACCTATCGCGGTCGCCGGGGCGTGGCTCGGTCCTGGGCCCGCCTGGGCGGTCGGGCTGCTCAAGGGCACCCTGCGGGCGGGGATGACAGCGGGAGGGCTGAACGAAGCGCTCCATTTTGCGCTCTTTGGTTTCCTGATCGGGTTCCTACTCCGACAGGACTACCGCGGGAGGCTGTCCCGGTTCGCCCGCCAGCCGGCCGTCGCCTTGCCGCTGATGACGCCCTTTCCGGCTCTTCTTCTGTTCTTGTCATCCTTCGCTCGAACGGCCGAGTCAGGGCTGTCCGGCCTTGATTACGCCGTCTCATTGACCTCCTCTTATGCCGGGCCCCTTCTTCTAGAGAGCTTCGCCGCCGCTGTCATACTGCAGGGGGTCTATCTCACGATCCCACGGCTCCGCCCGGTGCGCATCACACGGCACTGGCCGCCCTACAGTCGCAGCCTGAACCGCCGGCTTCTCTTCCTGTTCATTCCCATCGTCGCATTGATCACGGTTGTCCTGGTCGCCGCCGTCACGGCCACGGCGCTCCATCAGGCCGCCTCGGAGGCTGTCCGTCAGATGGCCAAGGATGCGAACGGCGCCGCCGAGGAGATTCCCCATTTCGTCCAGACGGGTCAGGGGCTCCTGGCGGAGTTCGCCGAAGATGAGGCGCTCCGAACCGGCGAGGGCGCGGCTCTGGACGAGCGGTTGCGTCGGGATCTCCAGATGGTGGTCTTCTTCGAGCAGCTCCTTCTGTTCGACACCGACGGCCAGTTGCTGGCCCAATACCCGCCTGAACCGGCTGGTGACTCACAGCTGACGGTGCAGGAGCAGACGCTTCTCCTCCTGGCCCTGGAGAACGGAGCACCTCAGACCAGTGATGTGCACCGCTCAGGCCAGGGGGTGGTCATTCTGACGTTCTCCGCCCCTATGTCGGAGGCTCCGTCGGACGACGAGGGTGCGGCCGTCTCCCGCGTGCTTCTCGGGCGCACCTGTCTCGACGCCAACCCCGTCGTGGGGCGCATCATTCAGAGGCTCCAGTGGGCAGACACCGACGGTGCGGGGTTTATCATCGATTCCCGGGGGCGCATCGTGGCCCACCCCAACCCCGACATGTTGCTGCGTACATGGGACATTGAAACTGCTCAATCACGCATCGAGGCGCCCCCGCCGGGCTGGGCCTACCAGAGCCGCGATGCCCAGGACAACACCCGCCAGCTGGTCTATCACGCCCCGGTGCAGGGCTATCCTTGGCAGGTTGTTGTCCGCATCCCCTACGCCATTGTGCTCGATCAGGCCCGGCAGATTGCCACGCCGCTCCTCATTCTCCAGGTTCTCCTCGGGGGAGGCCTTGTGGTGATGATCTCATTCGTCACGAACTGGGTCACACAGCCTCTCCAGGAGCTTGCCACAGCCGCGGATCGCATGGCGGCGGGCGACCTCTACGAGCCAGTCCACGTCGCGGGGCAGGATGAGGTGGCCCGGGTGGGGGATGCCTTCGAAGAGATGCGCGTCCGCCTCAGGGACCGCATGGAGGCCCTCTCGCTCCTGCTTCAGGTGAGCAGCGCGGTCTCGGCCACGCTGGAGCTTGACGAAGGCATGCCCTTCATCCTCGAGGGTGCGCTGCGGGCCCTGGGTGCACAGGTGGCGCGGATGGTCTTCCTTAGTCCGGACGGGACGCCGGCTGAGGTCATGGCGAGGGGGCGCCCCAGGGAAGGCCTGGAGCCCTTCGATCGCGCCCTGGCCCGAGCTGCTCAGGGACGGCAGCGCCCCCTGGTCATCGGCAACCTCCGACGGGCCAGGTCCCTCATTCCCCCCTCATCCTTCAGGGCCGCCGTGACAGCTCTGATTGCCCTCCCGATCAAGGCGAGGGACCAGCTCTCCGCCGTGATGTGGGTGGGTTACCGGGCGCCCCAACACTTCGATTCCTCTGACATTGACCTCCTCTCCACCCTCGCGAGTCAGACATCCGTGTTGGTGGAGAACGCCCGTCTCTTTGAGAGTGCTGAGGGCGAGCGGAGGCGCCTGGCGGCCATCCTGTCCAGCACGACTGACGCGGTCGTCGTTCTGGATCGCGACCAACACCTCCTTCTCATCAACCCCGCTGCCGAGAGGGCTTTCGCCGTCAAGGCTCAGGAGATCACCGGGCAGCCTGTCCACGGCCTGCCCTTGCCGGTCGCCCTACGCGATGCTCTGCTGGAGCCTCTGGACGTCGGCGAGGCGCACACACAGGAGCTCTCCTTGGCCGACGGGCGGACGCTGTACGCCAACGTCTCAGCCATCATGAGTAGTGACGGTCAACGCCTTGGGCGAGTCGCCGTCTTGCGCGACATCACCCACCTGAAGGAGCTGGACGAGCTCAAATCGGAGTTTGTCTCCACCGTCTCCCACGACCTGCGCTCGCCCTTGACCTATATCCGCGGCTATACGACCATGCTCCCCTCGGTGGGTGGGTTGAATGAGGAACAGCAGGCGTACGTGTCGAAGATCCTCACCGGGGTCGATCAGATCAGCAACCTGGTCGAGGATCTTCTCGATCTGAGGCGCGTCGAGTCTGGCGGGGGGCTGGAGTCCCAGCCCTGCTATGTTGTAGCCCTCGTCTCCGAGGCGGTCGATGCGCGACGGATGCGCGCGGCCGCCAAAGAGATGGATCTCCGGCTGGAGAAGACGATACGCGATGGGGAAGGCGCCTCTTTGGAGGGCCTTGATCCCCGGACCCTCATCGTCTCCGGCGACGCGGCCTCTCTCCGCCAGGCCTTCACCAACCTGGTGGACAATGCCATCAAGTACACCCCGGGTGGGGGCGAGGTCGTGGTACGGATGTCGGTGGTGGAGGAGGAGGGGGTATGGCGGATCCTCATCGACGTCACGGACACCGGGATTGGCATTGCGCCGGAGGATCAAGTGCGCCTGTTTGAGAGATTCTACCGCATACGGCGCTCCGACGTGACCAATGTCCAAGGGACGGGACTTGGGCTCTCCCTCGTCAAATCGATCGTAGAACGCCACGGGGGAGAGGTCTCCGTCGAGAGCGAACTCAATCAGGGGAGCACTTTCACGATCCACCTCCCCCTGGCCGACCCCGTTCCATTCGTTGACGGGCGCCGGTGAAACGTCAGCTTGCCGAGAGGCTGCAGCCGTGATGCCCCTTGACCTACGACGCTCCCCTGTGGCTTTCCCACGACGGGCTGAAGGGCTTGAGATTTGCGGAGTCGCGGGAGGCACCCCAGGGGGCCCGCTTCTCTGGGATGCGGCTGTCCTTGCGCGGATGCCCTCGTCGGTCAGTCGAATACCGGTCCCGAATTCGAGTCGTCGGACGCAGTCCTAAGACCAGGAGATAATCCACCATGGCACTCCAGATTGGCATTGTCGGTCTGCCAAACGTCGGCAAGTCCACCCTCTTCAACGCTCTGACGAACGCGAGCGTCGACGTGGCCTCCTATCCCTTCACGACCATCGAGCCTAACCGCGGCGTGGTCGCCGTGCCCGATCCGAGGCTCGAGAGACTGGCCGACATGGTCGGTCCCGACCGCGTGACCCCCGCCACCGTGGAGTTTGTCGACATCGCTGGTCTCGTCCAGGGTGCCCACCGTGGCGAAGGTCTGGGGAATCAATTCCTGGGCCATATCCGCACCGTCCATGCCGTGGCCGTCGTCTGCCGCTGCTTCACCGATCCCGACGTCGCCCACGTGGAGGGACAGATCGACCCCGTCCGCGACGTGGAGGTGCTCGATCTGGAGTTGATCCTGGCCGATCTCGAGGTTGTCGAGCGGCGGCTCGAGAAGGTGAGGGCCGCAGCCCGGTCCCGTCCCCGCGACTATCAGGCGGAGCTCGCAGCCCTTGAAGAACTCCAGGGGAAACTGGAGGCGGGCGAGCGGGCGCGGGCGTGGGCGGAGCACGGGGAGCTCCGACAGCGTTTGGCAAAGGAACTGCAGCTCCTCACCGCCAAGGAGCGGCTCTACCTCGCTAACGTCGACGAGGATGACTTGCCTGGCGGAGGCGTCCGTGCCCAGGAGGTGAAGGACCTCGCCCGCGAGGAGGGCACCACCTGCGTCGTCCTCTCGGCTGACCTGGAGTCTGCGCTGAGCGAGTGGCCTGAGGACGAATCGAGTGCGTACCGTGCCGAGATCGGGCTCGAAGGCTCAGGCCTGGCCCGGCTCGCCAGGGCCGGGTACGAGGTCCTCGATCTGATCACCTTCTTCACTATCGCCGGTGGGGAGGAGGTCCGGGCATGGTCCGTCCGGCGAGGCGCCGTGGCGCCGGAGGCAGCCGGAGAGGTACACACTCAGATGGAGGAGGGGTTCATCCGTGCCGAGGTGATTCCGCTGGACAAACTGGAGGAGGCAGGGAGCTGGCAGGCGGCTCGCGAGCGGGGCATTGTGCGCATCAAGGGCCGGGATTACGAAATCCAGGATGGCGACGTCTGTCTTTTCCGCTTCAACCCGGCCTAGTCGGTCCTGGCCTCGTGGGTCTCCGCGACGGGGTCGGCGACCGGGTCGGAGACCGGGTCGGCGACCTCGGCGAATCGGTCCAGCTGGTCCACTTGCTCCGCCGTCGGCCGGATGAAAGGCCGGACAGCCCGAATGGTATTCCACGCCTCCGTCGGGCTCAGACCCGTCGAGACGAGGTATGCGGCAGCCATCGTCGGGGCGCGTCCCACGCCTGATCCACAGTGTACGTAGACACGACCTCCCGACTCGATGACCTCCCCGATAAACGCGACACCCGCCCGAAGATCCTCCATCGCTGGCGCTGTGTCGTCCACCGTGGGCAGATAGAGGTAGCGGGCGCCCGCGATTCCCACCGCCGCGTCGTCGAACTCGATCCTCATGTTGACGATCCCGTTGATGCCCCTTGCCTGGAGGCGGGCGCGTCCCCTGCGGCGGTGCTGTCCGCCCACGTGGAGCTGTGGCGTGATCTCGCTCACGCCGCGGAGTGGTGCCCCTGTCACGATCCGCACCACGTGATCTACGGCCCATAGGCCTGTCACTCCCGGTCCTTGCTCCGTCACACGACCCCACAGGATCACCAAGTTGTTCAGTGCCTTATTCAAAGCCTTCTTCTGCATATCCAGTCCATTCAGTATCGATCGATTGGCTCAGCGTTACGAACGGCGTGAGCTCGTCAATCCAGATCCGCTAGAGTACCATCCGCCCCAGGGCCCGGCGGAGTGGTGATGGTAAGAGGGTGGCCAGTCGTTCCCTGTCTTCCACCGTGAGGGCCCGCACGAGGATCAGACTGACCAGATAGAACCCGATGCTGGCCCCCAGAGCCAGCGGCACGCTGTATCTGGCCACCACCCAACCCACGGCGGCCATGCCCAGGCCGGCTAGCATCGGCCTGCCGATGACGTCCCCCCAGGCCATCGGGCCCAGGCTGCGCCGCAGCTCCACCGCAAAGAGTACGTTAAGGATCAGCTCGCCGCCGATAATGATCCACGCGGACGCCGCGTACCCGAATCGAGGTACCAGTGCCACGTTAGCCAGGAGGGCGAACACCACCCGGGCTGCTGAGGCCTGGACCACGTACCGCTGGCGGTCGAGCGCGATCAACACGTAGTTGGTGAGGCTATTGATCCAGCCGAAGAGGATCGACCAGACCAGGATGCGTAGGGCCACTGCACCAAAGGGTAGGTACGCCCGCCCGCTCAGTAGCCAGACCATCGGGCGGGCCAGGAGCGTTATGGCGACCGAGGTGGGCAGGGCCACGAGCATCAGCAGCTTGACGGACAGCTGGTAGGAGCGTCGGAGGCGCCCCCTGTCCTCGGCCGCCTGTCGGGAGAGAACAGGGAAGACCGCGAACGTGAAAAGGGAGGGGATGATATTCAGCATATTCATCACCCACTTCGTAGCGGCGTTGTACCAGCCGACGGCATCATCTCCCCGGAAGTACTGCAGCATAATCACGTTCACGCCCGTGAACAGAGATTGGAGCAGCAGGGACCCCATCAACGGCCAGCTGGCGGCCAACATCGCGCGCATCCTCGACCACAACCGCTGTCCGGCAGGGATCTCCACCACGGGCAGTTTGCGCCAGATCAGTCGCCAGGCCAGCACGCCCAGGATCGTCATCGTGACCCCATTCGTCAGCACCGAGCTTCCCGCCAGCCCGACGATGCCCAGTCCGCCGACAAGGGCCAGTGTACCCAGGGTCACCTTTACGATTGTCGTGATGGTCTGGATGGCTGCCGGAAATTCGTGCTTCTCGAAAGCGCGGAAGAGGGCCGTCAGGCTGTTGGCTATCGTCCCGGGCAGCAGACCGACGTAAAGCAGTCCCACTGTCCAGATTGTCTCCTGCGTCAGGGGGTTCTGGAGGGCCTGCCGCCCCAGGAGGAAGCCTGCCAGGATGGGCACCACTGCCACAAAGAGGCCCAGCCGCAGTAGGGAGGTGTTCACGAAGACCCGGCGGGACTTGCCTCGTTCCTGAGCCACCTCTCGGATCAGGTACATATCCAGCCCGAAGTTGGCTAGGGTGTCGAACCAGAGGTAGATGTTCACCGCTGTGAAATACTGTCCCATCCCGGCCGGACCCAGTATTCGGGCGGTGAGGGCCGCGAAGGCGAAGTCGATGATCCGGTTGAAGAAATTCAGGACCATTGGCGCGACCGAGTTCTTGGCCACCCGCTGGACGGTGCTGGTTCCCGCCTCCTCCCGATAGAAAAAACGCCACAAGAAGAGGCCTGCAAGGAAGAGTAGCGACATCCCAGCCAGAAAGCTTATGAAGGCACCCACCTTGACGCTGTTCGGGCTGTACTTCAACCGCACCGTCCACTCCCCGGCTTCTTCAAGCCGGACCCCACGGAAGGCCCCATTCACAGGCAGGACCGGTACTTCCTCCTCTCCGGACTCGAGGTCATCCGATGCTCCGGTGCTCCTGGTGGGCCGGACGAAGCCTTTCCAGCCCGGGAAGTAGGCGTCTCCCAGAATCAGCCAGCTTGGCTCATCGGTGCGTACCTCGATGACGACCTCATTCGAGGTCTCTCGAGGGATCGTCTGTGCTCGCGGAGCACCCGCCACGGCGTCTGCGGAGGTTCCGCCCACATCGCTATCCTTTGCCACTTCTTCCTCAAGGATCACGTAGTGGCGAGGGTCACGCGTCTGGACGGCGCGCTCGAAGGTCTCTGCCTCTGTCACCACTGTCGCCGACGTCGGCAACGTGAAGGCCCTCGGGAGTGCGCCGAGGTTCTCATAGATCCGGACCGACTCGTCCGCGTAGACCTGGGCGTACTTGGGGCTGGGGATCTCGACCTCGCTGACGACGTATCGGACGCTTAGGAGGTCGGTCAGGGGGCTGTCGAGGCTGGACCAGCTACGGAAGGGGGCGATTCTGTTGTACGCGACCTGATCCTGCTCCTCGATCAACGCCATGGTGTCCCGATACCGGCTGCTGAAGAGCGAGTCGTAACCCGCCACGCACGCCAGGCCGTGGATCATGCCGGTGTTCGCCTTCAGCGTGCCGCTCGTCCCGGGCGGGGTGAAGGTCGCGTACCGCCCGCCACTCTCTTGGTCCTCCAGGAATTGGATGGCTGGGGGTGTGTAGCTCAGGAGGGTTGGATCCACGGCAGGATGGAACCCATAACCGAAGGAGACCATGTCGACCAGTAACACGACGACTGCCGCGAGCTCCCACACCGGCCGTCCGAGGAGGTGGATCCGACATCGGCTCAGTCGAAGTACGATCCCGCTGGCCGTCAGCAGCCATCCGAACAGCCCCAGCCATACGACCTCGTACGAGTAGAAGGCCCGGTGGTCGGGAAATGCGTCGGGCGCCCCGGCAAGGGACAGGAAAGCGCGTGCCACCAGCGGCTCAAGCTGGACGAAGAGAATTCGACTCAGCAGAACGCCTGTCAGGGTCAGCAGGCCTCCCCAGAAGGCCAGGGCCGCCAATACCGAAGTCGGCGAGCGGGTTGCTCCAAGTAGAGCGTGTCTGATGCCCCTGTCGTGCCATGCCCGTGCATAGGCTGGATCCTCGTTGTCCGGCTCTCCGCTTTCCCGCGCTCTTCGTATCCTCTCCAGGCCGAATCCGGCAAGCATAGCTACTGAAAGCGTCAGAGGGAAAACCCAGCGGAACGGCGAGTGCGACTGTTTGAGGAGGGGCAGCGCGTAAACGAGGGCGTAGAGGGGCGTCCCAAAGATGCAGCCCAGTGAGAAGAGAGACAGGAGCCCGAAGAAGGGGATCGTTGCTCTCCCCCTGTCGCACGCGTCAGGAGTGCTCTCCGAGGTACCCGACGCTTCCGCGGGCTTTCCTTGGATCGCTCGGCCCAGCCAGGAGATCAGCGCCACCGCCGAGAGCAGGAGAGGGAGCAGGCCCAGATAGGCTCCTCCTTCCACGTAGTTCTTCATCCCCCAGTAGACGTACTGTCCGTCTCCTCGGTCCGGCGCTGGCACGCGGCTCCAAGAGAAGAGATCGGGGATCGTGTGGTGCGCCGGATTGCCGAAGAAATTGGGTACAGCGAAGGCGATCAGACGCCGGGGAGGATAGGCCCAAGAGCGTACTTGTTCCAGGGTCGCTGCCGTCTCACCCCCGCGGAAGCTCGTGGAGACTACCTCATACAGCGGGATCAGCTGGACCGCCCCCAGGGCGACACCCACGACCGCCATGAGGCCCAACCAGAGCGCTGGCCGGATCAGAGAACGTGCTGTCTCCCGCCGACGCTGAGCGTCCGTCCCCCCGGCCGCCCTCCAGGATGCCAACGTCGTTCCCCCGAGGCGCCACAGCGCATACAGCGCTGTGACCAGCAGCACGAAGTAGGTGTTCTCCGCATGTCCGGCCAGGATCTGGCATCCCAGGCCTAACGAGCCGAGCACTGCCCACGGTAGCGACGCCGGCCGCCCCGCCAGCGCGGGCCGCTGCTGAATCACCAACTCCACCATGGCCAGGATGAACGGCAGCCACGATGCGCCCGCGACGATCATCGGATGGACGACCGAGACGACCAAGAACCCGCTGAACTGGAAAGTGATACCCGCGATCAACCCGCCCAGGGGCTTCATGCCCAGGACCCGTGCGAAGACGTAGGCAAACATGCCTGCCAGGCCCAACTGGACCCAGGCAAAGACGCCGAAGGCGCGCCACAAGGGCAGCGCGTAGAAGACCGCGCTCAGCGGGTACAGTGCTGAATGCTGACCATTCGCCAGGAACGGGTGTCCGGCGAAGAGATAGGGATTCCACAGCGGCAGCTGACGGCTCTGGAACGAATCCCGTAGAAAGAGCTTCCATGGGTAGTTCTGGAGGATGAGGTCGCCCAGCAGATGGTTCTGGGGATACGGTACGCCCATCTCCCCCGCTGCAGCCTCGTACGGCTCGAACGTGTAGAGGATGTCCGCCGGCAGCAGAGTCTTGGGCCCCCAGACCACTGATCCATAGAGGAGGAGGGGCAGGAGGAAGAGAAGAAGGAGCGCGCCCAGGTCGGGCAGTCGCTTGCGGATCATACAGTCTGGCGGTCATTCGGCTGGAGATGATGGTGACGCCACCAGATCCGCCACACACCCAGCGCCGCCTCGACCTTCACCGGCATCGTCATCTTCGATTCGCCAATCCGGCGGTCCTCAAAGAAGATGGGGACCTCCAGCGTGCTATAGCCCAGTCGGTTCGCCACGTAGGCCATTTCTACCTGGAAGACGTACCCCTGCGAGCGGATCGCGTCGAGATCGATGCCCTGTAGGGCCTCCCCCCGCCAGGCCTTGAAACCCGCGGTGATGTCCCGAATCGACGATCCGAGGATCAGGCGTGTGTAGAGGTTGGCCCACCAGGATAGGAGAACCCGTCCTCTCTCCCAATCCGCGGCGGTTCGTCCACCCTTGACGTAGCGGGACCCGATCACCACGTCGTGGGATCCCAGATGACTGAGCAGCCGTGGCACGTCGGCGGGGGCGTGCGAGAAATCGCAGTCCATCTGAACCACCGCCTCGGCGTCCTGAGCCAGGGCCAGGCTGAACCCATCGACATAGGCGCGGCCCAGCCCTCTTTCGCCCTGACGGTGCAGCACGTGCACCTGGCCGCGATAGTCCCCCGCGAGCTGTTCCGCGATTCTGCCAGTGCCATCGGGCGACTCATCGTCGACGATCAGAATGCGGGTTTCAGGCAGCCCGAGACTCAAAAGGGCTTCCGTCATCGGTCGGATGTTCGCCGACTCGTTATAGGTGGGGATCACAATGGTTGTTTTCACAGATTCTGTCCAGTCGAGGTCGTGGAAGGTGCGGCACCCGGAGAGGGGATGATGACGTCCTACGGCCGTGCGTGACCCGTCGTTGTCGCCGCCGTGCCATCCACCGGTGCGCAGTGCATTACGCCACCGGATCCTTGTAGACAGCGAAGGCGCAGGCCTCGTCGCCCATGGCCTGGCACTCGACCTCGTCGACCTGAAACTCGCGGCCGCCGCTGATCCAGTGCAGGCCCTCCTCGAGCAATCCCTTGGCCGATGAACAGACCGGGCGACTAGCCGTGCGGCCCCAACAGGCCGGGCACCGTTCGATGATGTAGAAGTAGTACTCTGTCCGCTGGTCGACTCGCGTTACTTGATCGCTGACCTGGTTGAGCACCTCGGCTATGGTGGTGATTCCGATGCGGACTCGAGTGCCCAGCGGGAGCCGGGCGAACCCGGGATCCTTGACACCCGCCAATGTCTCCAGGCCCTGGAGCGCTCTCGCGAAACAGGACCGCCCGGCACGCCCCTGGAGCCACTTCCCCCCCTGGAAGCCGAAGAGGTCCTCCAGTGCCCCATTGAGGGCAGAAAGATCCGCGAAATCGAAGCCCTTGTCCCAGTTCCTCGGTGGGCGTTGACCGACAAGGTTCGACAGGTGGGCCAGGTGGAGTACCGCGTGGAAGCCGTTGGTTCCCATCACGTCCTCCAGTGCCTGTAGATAGGCCTGCGCTACGATATTGGGATAGTAGAAACCACTCGGCTCGATCTGGTTCAACAACGCTCCTTAGGCCGGGCGCTTGGGTCTCCTCAGCACCTGTTCGCTCCAGTGCACTGCCGTCTCATATTCAGCAGCCCTGCGGATCTGACTCGGATCGGACCGGCCGTGTCTCATGCCCAGCCCCTTGTCCTCCCGCTCCGGCTGCCCGGTCCAAGCCAGAGGGATTGATGAGCGGACTCGAGGGACTGCACGTGACTCGGTGCCGCTGGCTGAAGCAGGCGCCCCTGTCTCTGTGCTCCAGTCGCGCACGTCGGTTTTCGACCGCAGAGAGGTCGGTCCGAACCCCCAGCTGATGTCCAACCCCAATCCGCTCCGCCGGCCCAGGACGCTAGACCACGATTGCGGAGAGTACCATAGCTCATGTGCGTTGTCAAGCCCTGCGTTCGCCAGGGGTACACCGGTGCGATGCACCTACCAGGTGCGTTGCACACTCTCGGGCGACCCCCGCCGATCAGACCTTCGCAGTCCGCGGACCGCGAGCATTCGTTGGCGCCCCCGAGATGGTCGGAGGCTTGCTGGGCCAGTGGCCGATGGTATAATACCGCCCTTGAATCGAGGCCGATGAAGCGAGGAGCGTGCTGATCGATGGAGACCCTTCTGGAGAACATCCCAACCTATTTGACGATCCTGTCGACTGTCTGCGGCGGTGTGCTGGTGGCCCTCTTGGGCGGCATGGCGATCTGGACCTTCCGCGACATCAGGGCGCGGTCTCGAGACATCCTTGCTCAGATCCTGGCCACCGTACTCGTCCTAGTCCTGCCCGTGGTGGGCCTCGTCGTCTACCTGATGCTTCGGCCTCGTGAGACCCTTGAGGAAGCCTATGAGCACTCACTGGAACAGGAGGCCTTGCTCCAGGCTATCGAGGAGACCGACGAATGTCCTGGCTGCGGGCAGCAGGTTGAGGGGAGTTTCCTCTACTGCCCTGACTGTCATACGCGCTTGAAGAAGGCCTGTCCGGACTGCGGCCAGGCTCTCCGGCTTCACTGGTCCATCTGCCCATACTGCGGGGAGACCGTGACGCCTCAGGTTCTGGAGCCCGTCCGTACCTCCGGAGACCAAGAGCCCGCCGACGAGATAGCCGCCGCGGGCGCCTAGCCAACGCCCGTCTGCCCCAAACAGCCGGCTTCACAGCGACCCACTGCGCATTCTCCAGGTCGTGCCCCAACGCGCCTCTGATCGACCAGCTGATGGGTGAGCGTTCAATGGCGATGCCTGAGGTCCGCGACAGCCCGGGCCTCGGGCGCGCAGCACGCCTCGTCCCTCCCTAGATCTCCTCGCTCTCCCCGATCACGTGCACCTTCAGCATGTTCGTCTTCTTCCCCTGACCGAAGGGAATGCCCGCGGTGAGCACGGCTCGATCGCCCCATGCAATCAGACCCTCCTCGTGCGCCGCTCGAATCATCATCCTCACCATCTCGTCCGTGGTCCTGAACTCGTCGACCCGCACGGGCACCACGCCCCACACCAGGGCTAATCGATACAGGGTTCGCTCATTAGGCGTGACGGCGATAACTGGGACCGACGGGCGGTGGCGGGCTACCATCCTCGCCGTCGTCCCGGACATAGTCGCCGTGATGACGGCGCGCGCGTTCACCTCGTCGGCAATGGCTACCGCGCTTGAGCTGATCGACTCGGTAACCACCTCGTGGCAGTCCCCGGCGCACTCGACGATCCGGTTGCTGGGAAGATGCGCCTCTGCGTTGGAGCAGATGGCTGCCATTATCTCGGTCGCCTTGATCGGGTAGGATCCCACCGCCGTTTCTCCAGAGAGCATCACGGCGTCGGTCCCATCGAGGATCGCATTCGCAATGTCCGAGGCCTCCGCCCTGGTCGGCCGCGGGTGTTCCATCATCGACTGGAGCATCTGGGTTGCCGTGATGACCGGTTTCCCCATCTGGTTGCAACTCCGTATGAGCCGCTTCTGGTGAAACGGGACCTCCTCCGCGGGGGTCTCCACGCCCAGGTCCCCCCGTGCGACCATGATCCCGTCCGCGTGAGACAGAATGGCGTCAAAGTCCGAGAGGGCCTCCGGCTTCTCGATCTTCGCGATGATGGACGGCGCTTCCGCCCCAAGCGTCTCCAGATGGTGGCGCAGCTCCTGCACGTCTGCGGCCCGTCGCACGAAGGAAAGGGCGAAGTAGTCGACCCCCTGTTCCAGCCCAAAGGCTGCGTCCTCCTTGTCCTTCTCCGTCAGGGTAGAGAAGGTGAGCCTTGCGCCGGGCACGTTGATCCCCTTATGCGACGTCAGCTTGCCGCCCGTCACCACCTGCGCCGCCAAACGCAGCGCGCCCACCCGTCGCTTCACCGTGAGCGCCAGATTCCCGTCGTCCAGGAGCAGAGTCTGGCCCGCGCTCAAGTCCCGCAGTAGCTCGGGGTGGGGTACCGGGATCTCGCTTTCGTCGCCCGTGTGCGGTTCGCTGGAGAGCATCACCGTCTCTCCCTGGCGCAGAGGGATCGGTTCGTCTTGGATAGTCCCTACGCGCAGCTTGGGGCCCTGGAGGTCGGCGATAACGCCGCAGAGGCACCGCTCCTGTTCTGCTACTTCCCTCAGCGTGGCAATCGTCTTTCGGTGTGTTTCTCGGTCGCCGTGGGAGAAATTGATCCGCGCCAGGTCCATACCCGCCTGCATCAGGGCGCGCATCTTTTCAGGGCTGTTCGTGGCCGGCCCGATGGTGCATACGATCTTTGTCCGTGGCAAGGTACGCCTCCCTTGGGTGATACGAGAAGCCCCGCAGCGAAGGAGCAGCTGCGGGGCTGATGTTAATCTGCGGATGCAGCGCCGGCGACTGGCTGAGCCGTGCCCGGGAATCGACCCGCTCTTATCCCCCTAGCGGATGCTGCTGAAGGCCTCGGCGCCTGCATACTGCCCGGCATCGCCCAGTTCCTGCTCGATACGAAGCAACTGGTTGTACTTCGCCACCCGCTCCGAGCGGCATGGAGCACCGGTCTTGATCTGGCCGGTATTCAGTGCCACAGCCAGGTCGGCGATGGTGGCGTCCTCCGTCTCTCCAGAGCGGTGAGACACCACTGCGGTCCACGCCGACCGCTGTGCAAGCTGCACGGCGGCGATGGCCTCGCTAAGCGACCCGATCTGGTTCACCTTGCAGAGCAGCGAATTGCAGGCCCCCAGCTCAATCGCCTTCTGGACACGTTCCGTGTTCGTAACCAGCAGGTCATCACCCACGATCTGGATCTTGTCGCCCAGGCGCTCCATCATCACCACCCAGCTGTCCCAGTCGTCCTCGTCGAGCCCGTCCTCAATGCTGATGATCGGATACCTATCCACCCAGTCCGCGTAGAAGTCGACCATCTCCGCGCCCGTGAGCTTGCGGCCCTCCTTGTTGAGCACGTACTTGCCGTCCTCGAAGAACTCGCTGGCAGCCGGGTCGAGCGCGATGGCGATATCCGCCCCGGGCTCGTACCCTGCTTTCTCGACAGCCTGCAGAATGACCTCAACGGCCTCCTCGTTCGCTTTCAGACTCGGAGCGAAGCCGCCCTCGTCACCGACGCTCGTCGATTTCCCCTGCTCCTTGAGGACGCGCTTCAGGGCGCTATAGACCTCGCTGCCCCACCGCAGCGCATCGGCAAACGTCGGGGCACCGACCGGCATGACCATAAACTCCTGCAGGTCCGGCCCGTCCATCGCGTGCTTCCCGCCGTTGAGGATGTTCATCATCGGAACGGGGAGGACGTGGGCGTGGACGCCGCCGATATATCGATAGAGCGGCAGTTGGAGGAAGTTGGCGGCTGCCTTGGCCACGGCCAGCGAGACCCCCAGGATGGCGTTCGCTCCCAATCGTTCCTTGTTGGCCGTACCGTCCAATTCAAGCATGTACGCGTCAATGCCGGCCTGATCCGTCACTGGCCAGCCCACCAATTCTGCCGCGATTACGTCGTTCACGTTGGAAACTGCCTGCTTCACGCCCTTTCCACCGTATCGGTTCTCGTCGCCGTCCCGAAGCTCCAGTGCCTCGTGGACGCCCGTGGAGGCACCTGACGGCACGGCGGCCCGGCCCCAAGATCCGTCGGATACTACGACCTCTACCTCTACGGTTGGGTTCCCTCGTGAGTCCAAGATCTCCCGAGCGAATAGGTTGTCGATCTCATTCATCATCCTCGTTCCTCCCCCCTTTTCTCCATCAGCTCCATCGCGAGCCCATCCAGCATGGTGCGGCCGGCACCCCGCTGACAGTTTCCGGTAGAATCCCCCCACCGCATACCTGTCCAGCGTGCCTCGCTCCAACGTGCCCGTCCCGTGCGCGTGCCTTCAACCGTCGACCGTGCCCGGGAATCTGGACGATGCTACAGGCCCATTAGCTGGTACAGGCGGTCAAAGTCGAAGTTCTCGGCGAAAAGCTTCTCAAACTGCTTCAGCTTGGACTCCTGCCCCAGGCGAGTCTTCCCAAACACCTCGTCGATAGCCTCAACCGTCTCAAGGGTGTTTCGCCGTACGAGAAGCACCGGCACGCCGATCTCCTCAGCCCGCCGGATGACCTCCGGCATCGGACGGAGGTTCCCGGTCAGGATCAGGCAGCGCGTGCCGGCCTCGAGACCGACGAGTTGCATATCCGAGCGGTCACCTCCCGTGATCAGCGCCTTGGCGCCCGAGACGCGGCGGATGCGCGGCAGCGCCTGATCCACACCCATCGCTCCCACCACCAGCCGTTCGATGAGCACGTCTCGCTTCTCCGGCAGGGCGAGGAACTCGGCGTTCAGTACCTCGACCAACTCGTCGACGCTGATCGCCTGGAGTTCCTCCTCGAAGGGGATGGTGCCCAGCACGCGAATATCCTGTTTCTCGAGACAAGGCGTGCATATCTTCTCGGACAGCTTCTTCTCGGCCTTCGGCACCGCGTTGATCATCGTGCCCAATAGTTGGTCGTAGAGTTGGCGGTAAGCCGTGATGCAGTCATCGGCTTGGTTGACCCGATTATGATAGCGGATGATCGCCAGCGCGTACAGGTCCAGCGCCTCCGTGACGGACTTGGGGTCCAGTCCCAGGCTCACCCCCTCACGTAGGGAGCCGCCACCTTCGACCAGCACGATGTCCTTCCCCTTGATCTTCCCAAATGCCGCGCGCACCTCGGCCATCAGGTCCCGCTCGCCACACCCACACCGCATCTCCCGAGCCAGCGACGGCGTTAGAAGCACGCCGATCAGATCCTCCGCCTTCTCCTCCAGACCCAGGGTCTTGCAGACGAAATCGGCATCCTCGTCCAGCGCCCGGCCCGGGACGGGTTCCCACGGCTGGGTCGAAAGCGGCTTGAAGTAACCCACCTCGTAACCCTGGCGCTGGAATGCCCGGCCGAGCGCCAGACAGACCGCGGTCTTTCCGGAGAAGGGCTCAATCGATGTGACGTACAAAGCCTTCATGATTTGCTCCTTTTGCTCAGTATACGAGTAGACAGAGACCGTCTTGGCCCAGCTTATTCACGACGAGAGTACCAACCGCATATCGATCGCCATCGCCCCGCGTCCCTCCTCGAAGACGGTCAACGGGTTGATATCGAGCTCCACAATTTCGGGGAAATCTGTCACCAATTGGCTGATTCGCATCAGCGCATCGACCATCGCCTCGTGATCCGCGGGCGGTTCCCCTCTCACACCGGCCAGCAGCGGATACGACCGAATCTCGTGGATCATCTCCTCCGCCTCCTTCCGGCTGAAGGGGGCCACCCGGAAGGCCACGTCCTTGAGCGCCTCCACGTAGATGCCGCCCAGACCAAACGCCACCAGCGGGCCAAACTGAGGATCTCGGTTCATACCCACCAGAATCTCGCGGCCGCCCGTCACCATCTCCTGCACCAGGCAGCCCCACATCCGGGCATCCGGCATGTAGCGGCCTGCCCGATAGGTGATCAAATCGAACGCGTCCCGTACGTCGGTCGGCGAGTCCAGGCCCAGCTTGACACCGCCGACATCCGTCTTGTGCAGGATGTCCGGCGAGGCGATCTTGAGCACAACGGGGTAGCCAATCTCTTCGGCCTTCTCTACGGCCTCCTCCGCGGTCTCCGCCAGATGAGACTCGGGCACTCGGAAGCCGTAAGCATCCAGAACCTCCCTCGCCTCGGTGTCTCCGATAGCAGCTCGGCCCTCCTCGCGCACCTGCGCGAAAAGCTTCTCCACCGGTGGCTTACAGACCTCGCACGGCTCGGGCTCGGGGATGGGCCGGTCCTTTTCCAAGCGATACCCGTCCATCGCCGCCAGCGTCGCCGCCGCGCGCTCGGGGAAAGGGTAGTTCGGAACGCCGTACTCTCGCAAAATGCGCACGCCGGCGTCGATCCGTGCCTCGCCCATAAAACATGCCAAAATGGGCTTTTCTGATTCCTCCGATACCCGTCCCACGGCGTGGGCGGTCTTCTCGATCTCCGTCATGGCCTGCGGCGTCACGATCACCAGCAAGCTGTCAACCTTATCATCATTCAGGACCAGCTCGATCGCATGCTCATAACGATCGGCCATGGCGTCTCCCAGCACATCCACCGGGTTTGCTGCGCTGGCCGCGCCGGGCAGGTAGTCAGTGAGGGCCTTCACCGTATCGTGGCTCAAGCGTGGAATCTCGAGGCCGGCGTGCTCCACCGCGTCCGTCGCCAGGATACCGGGGCCGCCGGCGTTCGTGACGATACCGACCCGGTTGCCGCGCAAGGGCGGCTGATACGCAAAACCCAACGCGTAGTCGAACAACTGTTCCATAGAGCCGGCTCGCGTCACCCCGATCTGCTTGAACGCCGCTTTGTAGGCAGCCTCGGATCCGGCAAGGCTTCCGGTATGCGATGAGACGGCTCGGGAGCCCGATTTCGTCACACCAGATTTGATCGCTACGACCGGTTTCTTCCGCGTCACCTCACGCGCCACGTCCATGAATGCCTGACCATCGGGGAGGCCCTCGACGTAGATCAGGATCACTTTCGAGTTAGGATCGTCCCCCCATGCCATCAGCAGGTCTGTCTCACTCACGTCCGCCTTGTTCCCCAGGCTGGCGAACTTGGAGAAGCCGATACGTCCTGCCATCGCCAGATCCAGCACCGCTGTCCCCAGCGCGCCGGACTGAGACATGAACGCAATCGGACCGCCGGGCGGCATGCCGGCGGCAAACGTGGCGTTCAGCGGCGTCTCGGTGTCGATCACGCCCAGACAGTTGGGGCCGATCAATCGCAGGTCGTAGGACTCAGCAATCTCCATCAGCTCCCGCTCGCGTTCGAGGCCCTCGCGCCCCGCCTCGCGGAATCCGGCGGTGATGATGACCACCGACGAGGTTCCCTTCTCGCCGCACTCCTTCAGCACGTGCGGCACGATCTTCGATGGCACGACGATGACGGCCATATCCACTGGTCCCGGCACATCGAGCACCGACCCATAGGCTTCCAGCCCCAGAATCTCCTCCGCCTTGGGATTGATCGGGAAGAGCTCGCCCTCGAATCCTCCCTGCTGGAGGTTGTTAAGGACCGCAAAGCCCAATTTCTCAGGGTCGCGCGATGCACCGATGACGGCCACCGAACTGGGTTCAAAGAAATTGTCTAACATAACATCCTCATAGTCTCCATAGCCTACGTCGGTTACGTCGGAAAACCATGGTTCATCATAGTACAACTGGATGGATTTGGCAAACGTCGATTTCCCTTACCGGCTCGGCGGTCCCTTTAACCTGCTTGGGCCCGCTGCCGTGCTGGTCGACTCCTCCACTCTTGCTTCGCAACCCCTGTGTGATACAATCAGTCCCGGAGGTCACCTTATGCCCATACGCGTTCTACCCGATCACGTCGCCTCGCAAATCGCCGCCGGAGAGGTCGTTGAGCGTCCGGCATCCGTCGTCAAGGAGCTGATCGAGAATGCCATCGACGCCGGCGCAACCTCCATAGAGGTGGAGACCCGAGGTGGGGGAAAGAGTTTCATCAGCGTTGTCGACGACGGGGCAGGGGTGCCCCGCCGTGAGGTGGAGCTGGCCTTCCACCGCCACGCCACCAGCAAGCTGATCACGGCGAACGACCTGGAGTCCATCACCACCCTGGGTTTTCGCGGCGAGGCCTTGGCTTCCATCGCTGCGGTGAGCCGAATGACGTTTGCCACGCGCGCCGCCGGCGAGGAGCTGGGAACCTATCTCCGGCTGGAGGGAGGTGAGATCGTCTCCCGTCGCGAGGTCGGGAGACCCCCTGGGACCGCCGTCACCGTCGAGGGACTCTTCTACAACGTCCCAGCGCGGCGCAAGTTCCTGCGCACCGAGCGCACTGAGCGCCGGCACGTCGACCGCTGGGTCACCCGCTACGCCATGGCCTATCCCGACCTGCGCTTTGCCCTCGATCACGGCGACCGGAGCGCCTTCCAGTCGCCGGGGACCGGAGAGCTGCGCGACGTGCTGGTCGGGGTCTACGGCCTCGATGTCGGCGAGCAGGCTCTGGACGTCATCGCGGATGATTCGTCGGAGAGCGCTATCCGTGTCTCCGGTTTGGTGGGCCCGCCCTCATTCCACCGTGCCAATCGGACATACATCACCGTCTTCGTCAATGGACGCTGGGTAAAGGATGCCAGTCTCACCTACGCCGTGACGCAAGCCTATGACCGACTCCTGCCCAAAGGACGGCACCCCATGGCCGTGGTGATGGTGGATCTGCCCCCGTCGGAGGTGGACGTCAACGTCCATCCGGCCAAGGCTGAGGTCCGCTTTCGCGATGGGGATGCTGTCTTCCGTGCGGTGCAGAAGGCGATCCGGCGAACGCTGCTCGAACGAGCGCCGGTACCCGAGATGGGGGGGAGAAGCTCCTCAAGCGATGCTGAGGTCCCATGGTCTGCCGGAGCGAGGGGTTGGCGCGATGGAGAGGCGCGCCGGAAGCGGCTTACCGCCCTTGGTCGCGCCGGTACGGAGGAGCAAAGCCAACTCCGACTCGGGTCTGCCCGTCCGCTGGATTCCGGAGAGGGAGCTCTCCCTCCTCTCCGCGTTATCGGTCAGCTGGGCACCACCTACATTGTGGCCGAAGGACCTCATGGCATGGTCCTGCTCGACCAACACGCGGCCCACGAACGGGTGCTCTTCGAACGCCTTCTCAACCAGCGCAAGGGTGCCGGCGTGCCCTCTCAGTCACTCTTGGAGCCAGCGTTGGTGGACCTGGGTCCGGAGGCTGCTGATGTTCTGGACGAGCATCTGGACATTCTGGGGCAGGTTGGGTTCGAGGTTGAGTCTTTCGGCGGCTCCACTATGATGGTCCGGGCGCTGCCCACCATCGTGGCCGAGGAGCACCCCCATCAGGTCCTGGCCGATGTCGCGGAGACTTTCCTCTCTGGCGAGGAGCCGCTGAGTGTGCCGGCGGAGGAGGCCGTGGCCCGTCAGGTCTGCAAGCGGGCGGCTGTAAAGGCTGGGCAAGTGCTTGAGCAGGTCGAGATGGCCGAGCTCATCCGTGCGCTGGAGGACTGCGAGAGTCCCCACACGTGCCCGCACGGACGGCCGACCATGATCCACCTCTCTGTAGAGCATCTGGCCCGTCAGTTCGGGCGCACGTGAGCGCCCTGATGACCGGGCTGACGACCGGTGGACGATCACCTGAGCAACCCCCTCCAGCTGCTGGTCGCAGAGCCTGCTTGCGTGGGCCACACCCTCTTCCTGGGCTCGGATCGATGAATCTCTTGAGAGACGGCCTGCGTCTGATGTCACCGGCCTCACCGCCTGGCATAGCGGGCAGCGTCTGATGAAGCGTCTTCTGCCGCAGCCGTAGACTGCGGTGGCGCCCATACTCGGGGTTGGTCAGGAGGAGGGGGCGCCCTTCTCTCTCCGGCGGTGCTCGGATGGGTTTGGTCGGTCACTGTCGGAGGGAGGTGCAGCGACCCTCCAACCCGGTGTGATGGACTGAGAAAGGTGCGGAGGTTTAGGGAGCTTCATCCAGAACCGGAGGTAGCGAGATGACCACCTATGTGCTTCTATCCAAAGTGGCACCGCGAGGATCGGACGAGGTCCGATCTCTCAGCGAACGCCTTCGAGGATTCGAGCGAAGGCTGGCCGAGCGGTACCCGGAGATCAAGAGCCTTACCAGCTATGCCCTCCTCGGCCCCTACGACTTTCTGCACATCTTCGAGGCACCGGACGCCAATGCGGCGGCGAGGGTGGCCCTGTTGGCCCAGGCCTTTGGCGCTGGGACCACGGAGACGCTCACCGCGATCCCTTTCGAGGACTTCAGTGGGATTGTGGACGACGTCTGATGCACCACTAGAAAAGGAACGCTCTAACAAGTCGTCGCCCCCACCCATCGGTGCGATGCACCTCGCAGGTGCGTTGCGCCTGTCCCCACGTGACCGGCGGCAAGCGGGGTCGCGGCTATGCAAGCGAGGGATCCCCGTCGACGCCTGAGCCGCCAACGATCTCGCGGCTCAGGTTCACGCGCACCGCAAAAGACCGCAGCGATCCTCTTCAGCAAGCCCATAGGTGATACCCCTCCCGCGAACAAGCTGCGGCGGCTCACACAACCCTCCGCGCCCTGGCATAGACGTCAGGTAGGTAGTGTCACCTCGGACTCGCTCCGTCATTCCGTGCTCCCCGCTTTCACCCGCCAACCAGATCATCGATGAAACTGTAGTCAGGTTCTGTAGCCCGCCCGCGATCTCTGCCCGGGGCATCTCGAATGGCTGCCAACTCCCCGTAGTCCAGCCAGACAATCTCACATCCTGGGCAGTTGTCGATCACCACATTCCCCGGGCCGTAATACGGGTGCGTGTCCATCGGACGCCCACAAATGGGACATGCGACCTTCCGCTCAAGCTCTTTACGCTCGACAGGTTGGACTGCGTCTGGCTCGCCCGTGGCCCGGGCTCGCATGAACGTGACAATCTTGGAGAAAGCCTTTTGACGCGTCAGGACACCTCGACACGTCACGCAGTGGAGGACCCGAACGTCGGCCACGGAGGCCGTCGTCATAGTCTCGTGGCAGAGGGGACACGGCACGTCCCCGTCCCCACCAAGCACCATCACACCGTCCTCCGAGCGC
>CAZIWL010000019.1:0-14006 GCA_964542755.1 uncultured Anaerolineales bacterium | reverse complement strand
CCAGATCCCCTTTCTTCCTCCTGGACGGACCGCCCAGCCGTGGTTGATTTCCCCCCTTACCGACCTTCTTCAAACACCTACTGGCGCAGGACCAGCGGCAGGTAGATGCGCTTCGGGACCACCACCATCACCGCCGCGTCTATGTTGTTGCCCCGATCGTTGTCCCAGTCCGGGGTCTGGATCCTGGCCGTGTCCGTCAATGTCACCTCCGAACTCACGAACGGTACGCGGCCCGTCATGGTGATCATGCCGCCTTGCCCGTACCCCAGGATGCCGACGGTCCACCGGTACGTCGGCGGACCAGGCTGTACCAGCGTGATCGGCACCCCGCTGTTCACGATCGTGCTTGGGCTGAACCCGAGGGGGACCTGATTCACGATGTTCACGTTTCCGGTCACAGCCCCGTCGTTTCGGAAAGCCAGCCGGTAACGAACCACGCCTCCGGACTCGGGCCGCACCGGAGAGACCGTGGCATCCATCGAGAGATCCCGCGCGTATCGCACCAGGGCGAAATCGCTGCCGCCCATCGCGCTGCTCGCGGAGCCCGCCACCAGAATCCGGCCGTCGGCCTGGAGCGCCACCGCCTCGCCGGCGTCCCCACCGGCAGGCTCGATCCTGGTGTTCACGCGACCGCCTTTCTGGCCGAAGTGCGCGTCGAGGATGCCGGTCGGGAGATACCGGGCCAGGGCGATGCGCCATTCGTAGTTCGTCCCCGCCACCACGATGTCGCCGTTGTCCTCGACGACCACGTCCCGGGCGCGGTCCTCAGAGCCGAAGTCCGTGGTCACAATGCCCCCGGTGCCAAAACCGGTGTCCAGGCTGCCGTCCGAGAGATGGTAGCGTGCCAGGGCGAAGTCCTGGTGTCCGCCGTCTAGTCCCTCACCGGCAACCAGGATCTTGTCTTGCCACAGCGCGACGGCGTATGCGCTGCTACTACCTGTGCTCACATCGGTCGTGATCACACCGTTGACCCCGAAGCTTGCATCGGGTGTACCGTCTGCTAGGTAGCGCGTCATAGCGAACGTGGACGAGTGTGCGTGCTGGCCGCTCCCCACCGCCAGGATCTTCCCATCCAGCTGCACAACCACGCCGCGAGCGATGCTTTGGCTCCCTATGGCTGTGGTGACCACGCCGTTCGTCCCAAACGGCAGGTCCGGTGCGCCATTGTGCTGGAACCGAGCCACCGTGAGCACGAGATCCGTCCCCTCGTCGCTTGTCCCCACCGCCAGCAGCTTCCCATCTGGCTGGATGTCCAGCCCATAGCAATCGGCGTCGTCGCTGCCGATGGTCCGCGTTGCCACGCCTCCGGATCCGAAGGTGTGGTCGAGCGTGCCGTGCTCGTCATACCGCGCCAGGGCGAAAACGAGCCTCCCGCCGTACTCCGCGGTCCCCGCCAGGACGATGCTGTCGTCCTGCTTGAGGGCCAGGGCCCGCCCGACTGACCAGGAGCCGAGGCTCGTCGTCACGGCGCCGCCCGTTCCGAAGCTCCCGTCCGGCAAGCCGTCGGATCCGAAGCGCGCCAGGCAGAAAGCATAATCAAACATGTCGCCGCAGGCGCCGCCGAGAACGCTCTTGCCCGTGGACTGAAGCGCCAGGTCGTACGCCGTGTCAGCCCGCGCGATTGTCTTCGTCACCATGCCGTCCCCGCTGAAGCTGGGGTCCTCCGGTCCCGGGTACACTTCTGGCTGTGGGCTCACCGTCCCGTACGCCCCGAAGGCGAGCGCCAGGCTGTCGGCGTCCTCCATTCCGTTCTCGAAGGCCGACCGCGGGATGGCAAACTCATACACCTTGTGCTGGTAGCCAACCCGCTCTGTGTAGGTGAAGCCCGGCGTGCCCCAGACTAGCTCCGCGGTCGACACCTTGAATACTTCCACGCCGTCCGCCGTCCGAACGTAGACCTTCGCATAGTCTGCGTCCCCGTCCATGGTATTGTCCGGCGTGAAGTCCAGGGCGACGTACAGCGTCTCGGCATCATTGCGCACCCACCCGACCGTGTCCCCTGTCGGATGCCCTGTCCCCGGCTCGCAGGTCGTCTTGAATAGAGGGGTCCCCAGACCTTCACCGGCGAGGTCTCCGTCTATCTCCAGGCTGCCCGTGTTGCTGTCCCAGTCGTACGTGAAGAAAGTGGATGTCGAGTCTATCGTCTGGTAAAGGTTATCGATGGGGAACTGAAAAGGAGTCTTGGGTACACTGGGGGGTTGGATCCGTGCCGTCAGGGAGAGTTCCAAGGGACCGTCACCCCCATCGAAGCGCAGCACGAGCGTCCGCCCCTGTGCATCCACCAGGTCGAAGTCCTGCGCTGCCAGCTTGCGGAGCGCCAGGGCCTCGTCCTCGGCAGCGCCGCCTACGGTCAGCGGTGCTCGCCCGTCCAGGGTCACTGCGTCGATGTGCGCGGGCGTGTTCCCCGTGTGTTCGAGGCGGATCTCGATCTCCCCTTCGCCGCCATCAACGGGCAGGTCCAGAACCCGTTCTTCCGCAACGTAGCCGAAGGTCAGCTCCGCCACCTCTTGCCATTCGCCGTTGAGCTTCACAGCCACGGCAAACCCACCCGGCTCTCCCTGTCGGACGGCAGCTCCCGCCGGCCGTGCCTCAGCTGTTGGAGGAACCGCCCAGCCCAACGTCGCGAACGCGAGCAGCAACGCGCCCAACGCCAGGCCTCCGGCAGCGGCAATCCGTCTCCAGCTTTCCTCCCGGTGAACCCGCTCGTGTCCCGTGCCCGGCCCTCGGAATAGCCCTGCCATGCGCCACCTCCTGGCCTCCCGGCCCTATCACGCACTCCTTTCCGGGTCTCCCCGGCCCCTCCGCCGGCTGCCGACGGGTCCAACCAGCTCGCGGGTCAACGCGATATCACCAACGCACATCTTCGGCGCATCTCCACACATGCTTTCTTCATACCAAGTATCCAGACGCGCCTCGCCCGGCTCTGCAAGCTACCTTGCCCCCGTATCGACGATTCTACAGGCGCGTTCTCAGGACGTCAAACGGCTTTGAGGACCCGGGCGCGATCCATTCGATCGGTCCGCCCCTGCTCCGCACGAAGCGCACGCGCCCCGATCAGACCGGCCCGCCGCTGCCCACCCCCAGCCCGTTGTGCTCTTCGTGCCCCTTCTTGTCCTTCGTGGTTCCTGCCCCCTACCCCGCCAGCGCCAGCGCGCTCCGCATCGCCTTGAATGCCGTCACCACGTCCTCCGCCGTGTAGCTCAGCCGACGCCCCTCCCGCTCGATACCCGGCAGCAGGGCCGCCGCATCGGCCATCGCCGAATGGGGGAACTCGATCGTCATCGTGACCGGTAGCTCCACGCGGTAGGGCGTACGCCCCTCACCAGTCCCGAGCCTCTGTACTGCCTGGAGAGCGCCCTCGTAGACCCGCTTCTGGGCCTCCGCCGGCGCCAGGCACCGTGCCGACGAGCGCCCGGTCGCTGTCTTGACCGCCACCGTCTCTATCCCGGACAGAAGTGCCCGAGCCTCCTCGCACACGGCCCGGTCGCCGGCGACCATGATGACGGGCACCTCAAAGTGTCCGCATACTGCTGCATTCAAGCCCACCTCGCCCACCACATCCCCGTTCAGCCGGAGATTGACCACCCGCTTTCCCGACCACGTGTGATCCAGAATCGCTCTCTCCGTGCCGGCCCGGGCGTGGTACCCGACGAACATGACGCCGTCGACCCCGGACTCCACGCCCGTCACCATCGCCAGCGGGGACGGCGAGCCGCTCTGCAGCTCCGCCCGCGGATCGAGCTCCTCGATCAGAATGTTCCGCCCGTGGGCGTGCCCGTCGGCGACCCACACGGCCTCGGCGCCCCCGTCAAACGCCCCGCGCACCGCCGCGTTCACCTCGGCCGTCATCAGCTTCCGAAATCGGCCGTACGCCTCGTGCTCCGGGTTCACGTGGTCCCAATCGACCACCCCCGAGATCCCCTCCATATCCGCCGCCACCAGAATCCTCATACGTTTCCCTCCTGTTTGCTTGATCACTCCCTCGCGTGCCGCATGAGGGACCGATGCGTCTACGTGTATGCCGCTTCGTTGTCCACTATCCGGTTATCACCTCAGCCTCATACCGAAAGAACTCCGCCACCGCATCACCGTCCATCCCCTCGAAGATGCTGTTGCAGCTCGCCATCATATAGCCCCCGTCCGCCCCGCCGGCAGCCGCACACCGGTCCACCTCGCGCCGCACCGCGCTCAGATCCGGAGCGCAGAGCACGCGGACGTCCACGTTCCCCACTAAGACAAGGTCCTCCCCGAACGTGTCCTTGACCGCTGCCAGATCCATCCCCGCGATGGGGTCCAGCCCGTGGACGCCCACGAAACCAGCCTCGGCGGCCGTGGACAGGAGCGCCGTCGTATCCCCGTCGCTGTGCCAGATGACCGGCGCGTCCAGCGCCTCCACGATCTGGCGGTGGTACGGCAGCACGAAAGCCCGCCACATCGACGGCGAGATCAGCGGCCCGCCCCCGTGCGCCCCGTCGTCCCCCAGCACCACCACCTCCGCGCCCAGCTCGATCGCCCGCTCGTATACCGCGATGCACCACGCCGTCCGTGCTGCGAGCAGCCGGTGCACGAACGCCGGGTCCTCGTGGAGCCGCAGGAAGAACCGCTCGAACCCCATCGCCAGATACCCCGCCGTCAACGGGCCGATGTGGGTCCCGAAGATCAGGCAGTGGTCGGGGAATCGGGTTCGGACGTCTGCGACCTCGTCGGCATCGAACCGCCCTTCTGCGACCCTCAACGGGGGGCTGTACCGCTCCAGGTCCTCGTCCGTGTCCACGACGCCGCCCACATACGTGCCGTCCCGCCACCTCCGTCCCCATTCGTCGACCCCCGTCCGCCAGGCGTTGCTCTCCGGAGGATTCACGCTCGGCATCATCACCGCGTCCTGCCCCAGGCCCGCATACGCCCCGGGCCCGTCCTCCTGGCCCAGCTCCTCCAGCAGACCGTCGATCCATATCTCGAAGCGTGGGATCTTATCCGGTGCGTGGTGCTCCAGGGCAGCGAAGACGCGCTCTCTTGGCTTCATAGGTGGGGTCGCCGCAAATCCTTCCATAATCCTGGCTCCAAAGGCCCGTGGCTATTCTATCACCGGGATACGCGTGGTCAAACCCCATCGACCGATCTCCGATGGAGCCAGGCGACCGCTCCGTAGTCGATATTGCCCCAGTAGGGTTGCCGCCTCAAATCGCTCAATGGCACCCGTCCACTCGGAGTGTCCTCATGCGCCGTGCCATCCCTACCTGACTTGGCAAATGCTCCTCTCGGGTGTAGACTAGCCGTTGGCTGCTCATCCTGCACCCGCGCCCCCGCCGGAGGGGCCGGGTCTCTGCCCGAGGCTGGGACGCTCCTCCAGGAGCCTGGTGATGAGTCACTGCCCCGACTGCGATCGGTACGTCGGACCCTACGAAGCTTGTCCCTACTGCGGCGCCCCGATGGCGGGCCGCCTCTCAATTCGGGCTGTCAAAGCGGCCGCCGTCCTCCTCGCCACCCTCGGGCTGGCGTCCCTATGGTTCGTCGCGCGGCGGACTGAGGTGCCTGTCATCTCCATCCATCAAGCCTGCGCGGCCACAAACCTGGCCTACGTTCGGATCGAGGGGCGTTGTAGCCGTGGTCCCAGCTACGATCCCGGCACGGAGTACCTGAGCTTCTGGGTCGCTGACGGCTCCGGAGAGATGCGGGTGGCATCTTATCGCGGCGAGACACGTGTGCTCCTGGATCAGAACCGCGTCCCCGCCCTCGGCGATGAAGTCTCCGTCGCTGGTCCGCTCCGGGTGAAGGGTGATCACGTCAGCCTCACCTTGAATATCCCGGAGGAGATGAGCGTCAAGCGCTCTGACCCGGAACCGTGCACCCTCTCCGAGCTCGAAACCGATCAAGCCCTTCGTCGCGTGGCGGTCCGCGGTCAGATCCGCCGGGTCACGGAACCTTACGCTGGTCTCACGGTCTTCACCCTACAAGATGAGACCGGCTCCGTCGACGTCGCGCTGAACGACGATGCGGTGGCCCTGGGCGGCGTGACGCCCACCCTGACCATCGGAGAGGTGGTGGATGTGGTGGCCACGGTCTCGGAGTACGGGGGCGAGCCCCAGCTCGTGGTCGCCTCTGGAGCGGACGTTATCCCCAATCTCGGTGCTGCATTCCTCTTTCCGCACGCCTTCGTGACGGAGCTGTCGGCCGCGGATGCTGGCCGTTGGGTCCGGGTGCGCGGGTTGGTGTCCGAGGTGAACCCCTTCTCAGCGGGTGTCAAGCTTCTCATCGACGATGGTAGTGGGACACTGACCGTCTTGCTTTGGGAGGATCTCTGTGCCGCCCTCAGCGACGATCCAGTGGGCGGCCAATCTCTGTCAACCGGCTCTGAGATAGAGGTCGCGGGACGGATCGCCGAATACGGCGGCGAGCTGGAGTTGATCCCGGAGCTGATGGCCGACGTGAGGATCTTGGCGACACCTGCCCCTGGCGCGAACCAGGAGCCGAGACTCGCCTCGACCGTCCCATCCGCCACCGAAGCCGCGGTCGCTGCCGCCCTCACGCCTTCGCCTACCCGCGGTCCAACGAAGACGTGCTCGCCGACCGTCACCCTGGAGCCGACCGCGGGAACTCCTGCCACGCCGGTGCCGAGCCCGACGTCGGAACCCTCGGCTGCCCCCACCGTACCCCTCACGCCCATCGAGGCCATCAGCGTGGACCACATCGGGGAAGAAGTGACCGTCGAAGGCGAAGTCCTGGAGACCGCCAGCTTCTCCCACGGCTTCAAGTTCGCCCTGGGCGACGGGCAGGACCAGATCATCCTCTTGATGTGGCACGACGTCTACGACGACTGCTGGGACCGGGCTAAGATCAACCTCGGCGGCCGCGTCCGTGCCACCGGAGAGGTCAGCGAGTACGAGGGCCAGCTCCAGATCGAGCCCAGTTTTGGTGGCGATGTCAAGGCAGTAGCACCTGCCCCGGCGACCGCTTCCCGGCGCGCTATCGACTCCCTCACCGCCGGGGATGCCGGGCTGCGGCTGGCGATCGAGGGGGAGGTGATACGCACCGAGGGCTTATCCAGTGCCGTGAAGGTCTTCCTCCGCGGCAGTGGTCCTGAAGACCAGGGCGAGATCGCCGTCTTCATCTGGCGCAACGTGCTGGATCGCATCCCGAACAACACGGGACTGGGCACCCCCGGCAGTCGTGTCAGGGTCGTCGGCCTTGTCCAGATCTACCGCAGCAACCTCGAGTTCGTACCGGTTCTCCCGCACGACGTCATCGTGCTGGAAATCCCAAACTCATCAGGGTAGAGAGGGAGAGTGGGTAGAGATGATCATATCCCTTCTGACGGCCGCCGTCGGTGTCCTTCTGTCCGCCCTCTTCTCTGTGCTGCCTGGGCTCCACATCTACAACGTGGCCGGACTCGCCCTCTTGGCCCTGGCAGCGCCCGAAAACGTGGTGCCACCGCAGTCGATCGCTATGCTCTTTGTGGGTATGGTCACCGGTTACGCGGTCCTCAACACCATCCCTACCGTCTTCCTCTCCGCCCCTGACGAATCCACCCTTTTCATGCTCCGACCCGGTCAGAAGTTCCTCCTTCAGGGGCGTGGCTACGAGGCCGCTCTCCTCAGCGGAGTCGGCGGACTGAGCGGCATCGCTGTCCTTCTGCTGCTCACACCTTTCGCGTCCTCGATCCTCACGCCCTTCCGGGCTGTCCTCCACCCTCACCTCCACTGGATCCTCTGGGCCCTCATCGCCTACCTGCTTCTCTCCGAATGGCCCAAGGGATCTCAGCGGGCTCCAGCCGGATGGCGCCGATGCTGGGACGGTTGGAGGAACCTCGTCGCCGGCTTGCTCGCCTTTGTCCTCTCCGGTGTCTTGGGTCTCATTCTCCTCTATCGGACCCCCGTGCCGGCAGACGCCGCGTCTCAGAACCTCCTGCCCGCATTCGTCGGTCTCTTCGCTGTCCCGTCCATTCTCCACAACCTCGTCTCTCGAGTTGAACTCCCGGAACAGCGTGGGATACCGGACCTGGGTGTCACCCCTGCCCTTGTCCTCCAGGGGGCCTTGTCCGGGGCCGCTGGAGGCCTCTTTGCCGCCTTCTTCCCCGTCGTCACCGCCGGCATCGGCGGACTGCTTGCCGCACACGCGACCGCCCAGCGTGATGACCGGGTCTTCTTGGTCTCGCAGGGGGCCTCAAAGGTCCTCTATTACGTCGGCGCGCTGCTTCTCTTCTTCGTCCCCGGGCTGCACCTGACCCGCGGCGGGATGGCTTGGATCCTCGCGCCCGTATGGGATCCGGTCGAGGTCCTCGGGCCCGATGTCTCCCCATTCTACTACCGGGCCGCCGCGGCCGCTCTGGTTAGCGGTGTTCTCGCCTTCTTCCTCCTTCTCGGCATGGCCCGTCTGGCCGCCCGGTTTGTCACGCGCGTTGACTACCGCTGGATCAACCTGGGCACACTGATTCTGCTTCTACTCTTCGTGGTTGGCTGGACAGGGTGGGGCGGCCTGTTGATCTGCGCCGCTGCTGTGGGCATCGGCCTCATCCCCGTGCTCTGGGGCGCCCGCCGCTCCAACTGCATGGGTGTGCTGCTCCTCCCTCTGGCGATCAACATGGTCGGTCTGGGAAGCCCCGTCGTGCGTTGGCTCGGGCTCGCCTGATGCCGGAAGAACGCCCGGGGTGGCGGCGGGATCAGCTCGGCTGCGCGGTACGCCCGCCATTCAGAGACTCTGTCGTCAGACAGTCTGTCGTCAGGTATTTCGTCGGTCGTGGCTCACCAGATCATCCGCCTTCCACAGGGAGTGGGACCGGCGTGTTGTCGACCGGGGCGCGGCCGTGGTGAGCAACCCTGGTACGCGCACGGAGCGTGACAGCCCCACGGCTCACCGGAAGACACAACGCGTATCGGATCTCACCGTCTGTTCGCGATCCTGCCTTCTCCATCCATGAAAGGTATCGCTCATTTCGTCACCGGCATCGCCGTCGCTACGCTCTTTCCCGAGGTCGTGGGCCAGGCTTCAGAGGGCTCCCTCCTGCCCGTCCTCGGAGGCATCGCTGCCCTCTTGCCGGACACGCTGGATTTCAAGGTCCTTCGTTATCTCCAGTCGTACGACCTTGAGATCGACCCGGGTCCTGAGCCCAATGCCCGCTCGATCGCCGCGGCCGTCGCCGGGGCTGCGCGGGAGGCCTACCAGACAGGCGAGTCCCGCCGCGTCATGCTCCACACTGTGCGCCTCGGGCCGGACCAGTGGCGCCGGTATGAAGTTCGCTTCAATCGCGAGGGTGGAGAGGTCGCCGTGGCCATCGGCCCTGTCGTGGACACCGGCCAGCGCCCCGAGCCCGGTTCGGCGATCGAGACCGGGAAAGGCGCCGTGCCCTTGTCCATCCCCATCGATTCTCGATCCCACCCCAAGATCGTGGTCGACATTTTCAGCGGTCCCTCTCTGACTTTCCGCCGCCGGGGCGACCGTCTTCATCTCGGCTTCATCGATTGGCACCGACGCTGGTCCCACAGCCTCACCTTTGCCGCCGCCCTCGGTATAGGCACGGCGGGTCTCGTCGGGCTCTTTTCGCTGCTCAGGGGCGGGCCGCCTCAGTCAGTCGCGCCTCATCTTGCCGGCCTCTTGGTGGGCCTCGGGCTCCTGGTGCATATTCTACAGGATCAACTTGGATTCATGGGCAGCAACCTGTTCTTCCCTATCACGCGCCGGCGGACGCCAGGTCTCGGACTGATCCACTCTGGCGACGCCGTGCCGAACTTTCTCACCGTCTGGGCTGCTCTGATGCTCATCCTCTTCAACCTCGATAGATTCTCAGCCCAGCCTCGACTGCCGCCTGGGTCTGTCTTCTTTGGCCTGATGGTCCTGCTGCCGGGCCTGGTTCTTGGAGGGCTCTACGTTCGACGGCGCAGGCAGGGCTTGGAGAAGCGGGCCTACGAGCGAGACGAGATCGTTTCGGAGCTGGAGGACGCCGGCATCAGCTGACATCACGGCAATTCGCGGGAGACGACGATGGTCCATTCGAAGCGGCTCTGGTTGACGGTGTTGGTGGCATCCCTGGGGGTAGTGGGTGTGGTCGCAGTGGCGGCTGGCCTCCGGGCCTACGCGTCCGGGTTGCTCAAGCCGGCCGAGACCCTATCCCGTATCCCTGAATCAATCGCAGCCCTGGGTGGTGTGGTCATCAACGAGGTCGCTTGGATGGGCACCGAGGCTGATGCGTCCGACGAGTGGATCGAGCTCTTCAACGCCACCTCGATCAGCACCACGCTAGAAGGCTGGCATCTCGTCGACGACGACCACCTGTCCATCACCCTGACCGGTGAGATCCCACCCCACGGCTACTACCTCATCGAACGCACCGACGACGACGCGGTGAGTGACGTCCCAGCCGATTGGTTCGGCAGCTTCGGCGTGGGCGGTCTCTCCAACGCCGGTGAAGTGCTCACCCTCACCGATGCTCTCGGGAATCTGGTGGATACCGCGAACGTGGACGGCGGTTCGTGGCCCGCCGGCACAGCCAGCTCGGGGACGCCGCGCTACGCTACCATGGAGCGCATCGATCCGCTCGCTGGCGACGAGACGGACAACTGGTGCACGAACGACGGCATCACCCGGAACGGGTTTGACAAGGACGGGCAGCCTCTGAACGGCACGCCCAGGGCCCAAAACGCGTGCCATCGCCCGCCCGCCTTGCCGACTGCGAATCTCGTGGTCAAGAAGGAAGGCCCTGACGCTGTGCGGCACGGTGGGCCCATCACGTACCGCGTCATCCTCTCCAACACGGGCACCCTCACTGCCTCCCAGACAGTCTTGACCGACACCCTGCCGTTCGGCGCATCCATCGTCGCGGCCAATCTCCCCTTCAGTTGGCATCCCTCTTCCGAAACGGCCGTTTGGCACCTGGGCGATGTCCCGCCGGGATCCGTCATCACCCTCACCTTCCGAACCCTCGTCACCACGCCGCTACCGTCTCGGTCTCCAATCGTCAACGTGGTCACCGCCACGACCATCGGCGGCGAGAGCACGCCGATGGATGCGTCGGCCTGTTGCACCACCACCCTCTTGCCCCCTGCTGTCGTTCGACTCCCCTTCGTCGCCCGGGACTTCACGCCACCGGCCTACGGGGTCATCATAGAGGCTCTCCTCTACGATGGCCTTCAGCCCGATGATCAGGATGAGGCCGTGTTGATACTCAACGGGCTCCACAATGCTGTCGACCTGACCGGCTGGCAGCTCTGCAAGCTTGGCACACCCGACTGGACCTGTGCCGGCTTCCCCTCTCTTGAGGTCGCCCCGCATCAACGGGTCTGGCTGGCCCGGAGTGGCCCGCACTTCGCTGCCTCCTTCGGGTTCGACCTTCCCGCTGAACAGGTCCTCGGCGGCTGGCCCCGGCTTGCCAATGCCGGGGATGAGGTCGCCCTCTTCGACGCCGCCGGGCGGCAGCGCGACGTGGTCGTCTACAAGGCCGGCTTGACCGACCTCGACGGCTGGAGCGGTGCCGCTGTCCAGCCCTACCGCGCCGGTGGGTTTGCGGAGGAGGGCCAGATCCTCTACCGGCGGCCCAGCGAGGAGACGGGCTGTCCCACGGCGGACACCCACACCGCCGCCGACTGGGCCCAGGTCGCCGGCGAGGACTCTGGGGCCTTTCCCCGCGTCCGCTATCCGGGATGGGATCTCGAGTGTTTCTTCCACCCCGCCCTGGCCGCCACCGGCACCGTCACCGTCGGCGTGGCGCCGGACAATGCCTACGACCTGGTCGCGGACGCCGTCCGATCGGCTCGAAGGACCATCGACGTCGAGGCCTACACGCTGGAGCACGCCGGCCTCGTCTCCGAGCTCGTCGCCGCGGCCCAGCGTGGAGTGACCGTCACCGTGCTCCTCGAGGGCGGGCCCGTTGGCGGTGTCGAGGAACAGGAACTCTGGGCCTGCCAGCAGCTCCATGCCACCGGACTGGCCACCTGTGCCTTCATGGTCCAGGCCGACCAGCCCCGGATCTACCCGCGGTATCGCTACCTCCACTCGAAGGTGATCATCATCGATCGGCGGCGGCTGGTGCTCGGTTCCCAGAACCTGGCCCACACCGGCCTTCCAGCCGATGACAAGGCCAACGGCACCGGGGGATCCCGCGGCGTGGTCCTCGTGACCGACGCGCCCGGCGTCGTGGCGCGGGCCGTGGAGGTCTTCGAGGCCGACTGCGACCGTGAGTACCATCAAGACGTCGACCCCTGGGGCCCTGACAACGTCCTGGGCTACGCCGACCCTCCGCCCGGCTTCATCCCCAACCTTGGGTCGGACTGGATCACCACCACCGTCCACTTCACGGTCCCGCTCGCCGGCGCTGACGCCACCGATCTGGAACTCCTCACTGCCCCCGAGTCCGCCCTCCGCACCTCCGACGCCCTTATGGGCCTCCTCAGCCGCGCCGGCTCAGGCGACGAGGTCTGTGTCGAGCAGCTCTACGAACATCGCCAGTGGGGCAGCCAGGGGGCTCCAGCCCCCAACCCCCGTCTCGAGGCCTACGTCGATGCCGCCCGCCGCGGAGCCCGGGTCCGCATCCTCCTCAACGGCGGGAGCTTCGACCTCGACCATCTCTCCCTCACCCAGAACATCGAGACAGCGGGCTACGTGAACCAGATCGCCCAGGACGAGGCCCTCGACCTCAGCGCTCGCCTCGGCGATCCCACCGAGTACGGGATCCACAACAAGATGGTCCTCGTCGACCTGGGTGCCGGGGGCAAGCACATCCACGTCGGCAGCATCAACGGGAGCGAGACCTCCAGCAAGGTCAACCGCGAGATGGCCCTCCAGCTCCGCTCCGAGGAAGCATTCGACTATCTCTACGGAGTCTTTGAACACGACTGGAGTCATCAGCCGCCGGAGACCCACCTGCTCATCAGCGAGGTGATGGTCGATCCCTCTGGCGACGACACCGGCCAGGAGTGGGTGGAGCTCTACAACCCTACCACCGCTAACGTCGATCTGTCCGGCTGGTACGTCGGTGACGTGGGGCCGGACGGGGAGTACGGCAGTGGGCTCTACCGGTTCCCTCAGGGTGCCACCCTCGTCGCCGAGGGCCTCATCCTCCTGGCCCAGCAGGCTGAGGATGTCCCCTTCGATCCCGACTACGAGTTCCTCATCGATCCCAACCGGGATACCGCCTCCGTGCCGAACCTGATCCCGGCTGGCTCCTGGGACGGCTTCGGCTTCGCGCTGGGCAACGATGGCGACGAGGTGCTCTTCCTGGATCCCGACCAGCGGATTGTAGACGTGGTGACCTACGGTGAAGGGGACTACCCCGGCGTCGTTCCCCACCCGGGCCCGACCGCCCCCAATCATTCCCTGGAGCGCCGCCCCCCTCGCCAGGACACCGACGACTGCAGCCTCGACTTCGTCGACCGCTACCCCGCCACCCCCGGTGCCCTCCCCGACTGACGCCCCGCCCCGGTGCGTAGCGTTTGTCCTCTCCCCCCCCGTCTGGGAAACGTACGGCGAGCTGAGAAATGTAGGGCGGGTTTCCATACCCGCCGCTCCACTCGACCCAAGCGCGAGATGGCGACGCGAGGCCCGCCAAAGCGCCGGCAAGCGCCTCAACTCAAGGTCATCCCCGTGACAGCCCACGTTCTCGACATAGATGTCGAAGACTCAAAGGCTGGCGGCTTCACAAACGCCATCCTCAAGCCGTACTCCATTCAGAAGCTGACATCTATCGTTCGCGATGCGTTGGATCCTTCTGCTCGCCATCTATGAACTCGGCTGTTCGACGCACGGCACGAAGATCACCAGTCACGTCTCCGGCACAAGGAGCCGAACGGTGCGCTGCCCACAACGGTCTACGAGGACGCAGCGGACCCTCCGGGCCTGCCAGGGACCATGCACCGTGTTTCAGCCCGCTTATCCCCTTGACGTCCACCTGAACCTGCGCTATACTTTCATAACATACATAACTTAGATAACATGTAGCCCCCCAGGAGGGAGCCATGCCTGTCAAATTGAAGTCGAGTCAGGTGCAGCAGCACTTCGGAGACGCAGCTGACCGCGCGTTG
>CAZIWL010000018.1:17983-49196 GCA_964542755.1 uncultured Anaerolineales bacterium | reverse complement strand
CCGCCAAGCCTGATAACAAGAGCCAGTCCCCAGACGGGGGCTGGCTCTTTTTTGTTGCGCGATGAGACGCCATCGCGCTTTTCCTTTTCAACAACGGCATCATCTATCTGGAGGTAAGAAACCATGAGTGGTCACTACGACAAAGTCGTCCTAGCCTATTCCGGTGGGCTCGATACATCCGTCATCCTTGCCTGGCTCAAGGAGAACTACGGCTGCGAGGTCGTCACCTTCACCGCTGACCTCGGCCAGGGCACCGGCGAGCTCGAGGGTCTGGAGGAGAAGGCCCTCGCCAGCGGCGCCAGCAAGGCCTACATCGTCGACCTTCGGGAGGAGTTCCTCTCCGACTATGCCTTCCCCACCGTACAGTCCGGCGCCATCTACGAGCATCTCTACTTGCTCGGTACATCCTTCGCCCGCCCCGTCACCGCGAAGAAACTCGTGGAGATCGCTGAGAAGGAGGGCGCCGACGCCGTGGCTCACGGCTGCACGGGCAAAGGCAACGACCAAGTCCGCTTCGAACTGACCGTCAAGGCCCTCAACCCCTTCCTCGACGTCATCGCACCCTGGCGCGAGTGGGACATCCGCTCCCGTGCGGATGCTCTGGACTACGCTGCAGCCCACGGCATCCCCATCCGCCAGTCCTCAGGTTCCATCTACAGCCGGGATCGAAACATCTGGCACATGAGCCACGAGGGCGCCGACCTCGAGAACCCCTGGAACCAGCCTGGGGAGGACGTCTTCTTGCTCACCGTCAGCCCCGAGGAAGCCCCTGACGAGCCTCTCTACCTGACCATCGACTTCGACCAAGGTGTGCCCGTCGCCGTGGACGGGACCCCTATGGGGCCCGTGGAGCTGCTGACCCGCCTCAACGAGGTCGGCGGGGCTCACGGCGTCGGTAGGGCCGACCTGGTGGAGAACCGCCTCGTCGGCATGAAGTCCCGCGGCATCTATGAGACGCCCGGTGGGACGATCCTCTACGCCGCACACCAGGGCCTTGAGAGCATCTGCCTCGACCGCGACCTGGCGCACTACAAGGAGATCATCGCCAACCGCTTTGCCGAGCTCACTTACTACGGCAAGTGGTTCACGCCCCTCCACGAGTCACTCCGCGCCTTCGTCGCCAAGTCCCAGGAGCGGGTGACGGGCACCGTCAAGGTCAAGCTCTACAAGGGCAACTGCTCCGTCGTCGGTCGCCATTCACCCCTCAGCCTCTATCGCGAGGAGTTCGCCACGTTCGGCAAGGACGACGTCTACGACCAGAGCGACGCCGAGGGCTTCATTAACCTCTTCGGCCTACCGCTCAAGGTCAAGGCCCTGGTGGACCTCGAGAACGGCGATACAGATGAACTCGCCAAGCCCGATTACGCCAAGTTCAAGAGGGACTGAATCGTCGGAAGTCAGAAGTCGGAAGCAATAACGTAGAGAGGGGGAAGCGAAGGATGACGCTTTGGGGTGGGCGGTTCACGGGGGAGACAGACGCGCTGATGCGCCAGTTCAACGACTCGTTCGGGTTCGACCGGCGGCTGTACGCGGCGGACATCCAGGGCAGCATCGCCTACGCCGAGGCGCTGGTAGCGGCCGGCTTGATCAGCGACACAGAGTGGAATCAGCTCGTCGACGGCCTCCGTCAGGTGGGGGCGGAGTTCGCCGAAGGGACCTTTGAGCCGGCCGACGGCGATGAGGACATCCACACGGCGGTGGAGCGCCGCCTGGGCGAGCTGGTGGGCGAGGTGGCCGGCAAGCTCCACACCGGCCGCTCCCGCAATGACCAGGTGGCCACGGACCTGAAGCTCTACCTCCTGCAGGAGATCAAAGGCCTCCGGGCAGCGCTCATCGAGCTCCAGTCGATCATCGTCGAGAAGGCCGAGGCCCATCTCGGGGTCCTCATGCCCGGCTACACCCATCTCCAGCAGGCCCAGCCCATCCTCTTCAGTCACTGGCTGATGGCCGCCTTCTGGAAGCTCGACCGGGACCGCGGACGGCTGGAGGATATGGCCAAGCGCGCCTGCGTCTGCCCCCTTGGCGCCGGCGCCCTGGCCGGGAACCCCTTTGACGTCGACCGCCAGGCTCTGGCCGAGGCCCTGGGCTTCGAGGGGCCGACGCCAAACTCCATCGACGCCGTCAATGACCGGGATTACGTGGTCGAGTTCCTCTCCTGGGCAGCCCTCACGCAGACCCATCTCAGCGGACTGGCCGAGGACTTGATTATCTGGGCCACCCGAGCCTTCGGCTTCGTGGAGATTGACGACGCCTACGCCACCGGCTCCAGCCTCATGCCGCAGAAGAAGAACCCGGACTCTCTGGAGCTGGTGCGTGGGAAGACGGGTCGGGTTGCCGGTCACCTCACAGGCCTGCTGACCACGCTCAAGGGACTTCCAACGGCGTACAACAAGGACCTCCAGGAGGACAAAGAACCCCTCTTCGACGTCCTCGACACGCTGAAGGTGGAGTTCCCGGTCGTGACGGGGGTGATTCAGACGCTGAGGATCGACGAGACCCGCATGGCGGCAGCGCTGGACGAGGCTATGCTCGCAACCGATCTTGCCGACTACCTGGTCCGCAAGGGCCTCCCTTTCCGCGAAACCCACCATCTCGTCGGCCAGGTCGTTCGCCGGGCCGAGGCGGCGGACGTGCCGTTGAGCCAACTCGACATCGAGACCTACCAGACCGTCAGCGCCGCCTTCGAGGCGGACGTCTACGAGGTCTTCGACTTCCAGCGCTCCGTCGCCGCGCGCGCGGCCGAGGGAGGCACGGCACCCCAAGCGGTAACGGCGCAGATCGAACAGGCCCGGGCCCGGATTGAGTCCGCTTTGGGCGGGGCGGAGGTGACGACAGCGTTCTAGTCTCCCATCGTAAGGGATTGAGAGCGGAGGATAGGCCACCAGCGCGGACTTGCCTCCCGGGGGCCGGCTATGCGCTTCGCGTTCTCGAGGGGGTCAGGGTGATCCAGCCCGCCTCATGGGGCGTTGGTGGACCTGCCGAGCGCTTCTGCCTGCTTCAGACCGGCGGACGCCGCCGTGTTGGTCCTCTCTTGGGTGCCGGATCCGGGACCACGCAGGAGAAGGAGCCCGATCCGGCCCGTTCCGATCAAGGCCACGGCGAAGTCGTGGGGGAAGTCTTGACTCAGGATCGGGGACAGAGGATCGCGAAGAGGCTCAGGTCCCCCTCCCGGCCTCCGGCACGGAACGTCTCCCGCACCTCCAGGTCGCTGATCGCCGCCAACGCCTCCAGCTCCTCCTCGTCGACCATGTGGCAGTACCGGAGGCCGCGCCCGCCTCGCTTCCAGTCGAGCAGATAGTCTCCCGCGTCGAGCTGCTCCGCATCCACGCCGACGGCGTCCCACTCGACGATCTTCCGCCGCATCCGTGGGTGCGCCAGGAACCGCCACGTGGAGACGACCAGATACCCCTCCGGTGCCAGCAGCCCGGCCACATCCCCCAGCACGCGCGCCCGAAGTCCCACGTCCGGGATGTGGTGCAGCACCGCCAGGGCGACGCCACGGTCGTACCCCCTGCTGCCTTCCCCAGCGACTGGGAGAACGGGAACGGCCTCGGCCCAGCCTTTCTCGGTCACATCCAGCTGCAGGAACGTCGCCTCAGTCCGGGTCAACGCCCCAGCCTGCTCCCGCGCTTCCTCGATTAAAGCCGAAACCGCGTCTACTCCCATGTAGGTGCAGCCCGGCCGCTCCTCGTCGAGAAGGACGGCCAGCCGCCCGTTGCCGCATCCCACGTCTAGTATCCTTGCTCTAGAGGGAAGATACGGTAGAATGGATGTCAAGGCCGGGTCCGCCACCGACCGACTGTTGGCGAATTGGTCGGCGAAGGTCGTGTAGAAGGTGCGGTTCAGAGTGAGAAGCCGCTCGATCATCTCGCGATCCATGCCCGGCATTATAGGTGAGCACCGGAGGAGCGGCAACCGGGCGCCTTTCCATCCCAGCACCGGGCCCCAGGGAACAGGAATACCGAGTGACAAGACAGGACGAAGGACAGCCGAAAGCGCGCCGGAAGCCCTTCAATCTGCAGGACCACGGCGACATCCTCTCGGCGATTCTGGACGAGGTCCGAGACGCTCCTGACCTCACCCAGAAAGAGCTGTCGCAGATCATGCGGAGCCACACCCTCCCCAACGGCGACATGCTCTCCAAGGACCGCATCATCAAAGGCTACCGGCAGCTCTGTCGGCGCGAGGGCTGCTCGCCCGATGTCGCCCTCGTTCGTCGTCTGCGGGTGAAGCCGACCCGCACCATCTCCGGCGTGGCCCCGGTAGCCGTCCTGACCGAGCCTTACCCGTGCCCCGGTGAGTGCATCTTCTGTCCGGAGCCAGCCGGCATGCCCAAAAGCTACCTGCCCGACGAGCCCGGGGCCATGCGCGCGGCCGCTCACGACTTCGACCCCTTTGACCAGACCGCCAGCCGCATCGCAACGCTGCGCGACATCGGCCACAGCGTCGACAAAATCGAACTCCTGATTCTGGGCGGTTCCTGGTCCGCTTACCCCGCGGATTACCAGGCGTGGTTTATCCGCCGCTGCCTGGACGCGATGAACACTGTGGATGCCGACTCCCTGATCGAGGCGCAACGTCTCAACGAGACAGCAGACCACCGGAACGTGGGATTGGTAGTCGAGACGCGGCCCGATCTCATCACGTCCGATGAGGTTCATCGCCTCCGCAGGCTCGGCGTCACAAAGGTCCAGCTAGGCGTCCAGAGCCTTGACGACCATATCCTCGCCCAGAACAAGCGCGGTCACACCGTGGCCGACACCCGCCGGGCTATGCGCCTTCTCCGCCTCTCCGGCTTCAAGATCGTGGTCCATTGGATGCCAAACCTCCTCGGTGCCACACCCAAGGGCGACCTGGAGGACTTCAGCCGGTTCTGGGACGACCGTTCCCTCCGCCCCGATGAGCTGAAGATCTACCCCACCGCCCTCCTGCCGGACACGGAGTTGCACCAGCGTTGGGAGCGCGGCGAGTTTGAGCCCTATGATGAGGAGACCATGGTGGAGCTGCTCTCCCGCTGCAAGCCCCTCATCCCACCCTACTGTCGCGTCAACCGGCTGATGCGGGATATCCCGGCACCGAACATCGTGGCCGGCGTGAAGAAATCAAACCTCCGCCAGATTGTGCAGCAGCATATGGCGTGCGACGGGCGTTCATGCCGCTGCATCCGCTGCCGGGAGGTGCGAGGCGAGCCCATCGACGAAACGACGCTCCGGATGGAGACCATCACCTACCAGACGGACGCATCGGAGGAGAGCTTTCTCCAGGTCGTGACCCCCGAAGGTGATTTGGCCGGTTTCCTGCGCCTCTCCTTTCCACATGTCGAACCACCCATCTCTGAGCTGCGCGGCTGCGCCGTGATTCGCGAGATCCACGTCTACGGGCCTGCCCTGGGGTTGGGGACCGAGTGGGACACCGCACCCCAGCACGCCGGCCTCGGCACAGAGCTGACCGAGGCATCTAGCAAGATGGCGTACGCCGCTGGCTACGGGCGCCTCGCTGTAATCGCCGCCATCGGCACGCGCCCCTACTATCGGGAGCGCGGGTTCGAGCTCGACGAGCTCTACATGATCCGTGACTTGAAGGCCTGACACCCTTGGATCATACCGGACCGTCCCACTACGCCGAGGTCACCCGCCCCATCGTCGATGCGCTTGAGACCATCGTCGGCGCATCCAACCTCATCGCCGGCGATGCCGGGGCGATGCAAGATTACGCCCATGATGAGGTGGCCGGGGAGCGCTACACCCATATGCCCGAGGTGGTGCTCAAACCGGACACGGCGGAACAGGTATCGCAGATCCTCAAGCTGGCCAACCGGGAGCGGATCCCCGTCACACCGCGCGGCGCCGGATCGGGCCTCTCCTGCGGAGCCGTCCCAGTCTACGGCGGCCTTCTCCTCTCCCTCGAGCGTATGAACCGGATCCTCGAGATCGACGAGGAGAACCTGGTCGCCGTCGTTCAGCCGGGGGTGGTCACCAATGAGATCAACGATGCCGTCGAGCCCTACGGCCTCTTCTACGCCGGATATCCTATGAGCCTCGAGCTTTGCTTCATCGGTGGGAACGTGGCCGAGAACGCCGGCGGGGGACGCGCCATCAAATACGGCGTGACGGGTCGTTATGTCCTGGGGCTGGAGGTCGTCCTTCCCACGGGAGACATCGTCCGGCTGGGCGGCAAACGCGTCAAGGATGTCACCGGTTACGATCTGATCCACCTCTTGGTGGGATCGGAGGGCACCTTAGGTGTCTTCACCGAGATCATCCTCCGCCTGGTGCCCCGCCCAACGGCGAGGGCCGTGCTTCTCGTCCCCTTCGAGAACACAGCCGCCGCCATCGGTGCTGTCCCCCACATCATGACCCGGAGGCGCATCGTTCCCACGTCCGTCGAGTTCATGGACCAACACGCTATCCGGGCGGCCTACGAGTACACCGGCGAGCGGCTTCCCCATCCCGACGTGGGCGCGATGCTCCTCATCGAGGTCGATGGCACCGATGAGGACCGGGTGGACCAGGACGTGAACAGTGTCATTGACCTCTGCCTCCAGGAAGGGGCCCTCGACATCTTTGTGGGGAACACGCCCCGAGACGAGCGGAGAATGTGGCGTCCGCGTCAGGCGATGGCCGAGGCACTGAAGGCTATCTGCCCGGTTCAGAGCCTGGAGGACATCGTCGTGCCCCTGGCCCAGATCCCCAACCTAATCCCAGAACTGGAACGTCTCTCGGAGGCCCACAACGTGCTCATACCCTGCTACGGACACGCGGGCGACGGCAACCTGCATGCCACCATCGTGAAAAAGCCCGAGACGCCCCAGGAACGCTGGGAGGAGAGACTCCCTGAGATCCTGGAGGCGCTGTACACGGTTGTGGCGGGGCTCGGCGGAACGATCAGTGGTGAGCACGGCATCGGCTCCAAGCGCGCGCGTTACCTCCCATTGGTACTCGACGAGAAGCTGATCGAGCTCCAGCGGGGGATCAAGGACGTGTTCGATCCTCTTGGGATCCTTAACCCGGGCAAGATCTTCCCACCGGAGTGATCGGGCAGTCCCTCTGCGTAATGGTCACAGACGCTCAATGACGGAAGGGGATGCCTGGGTGTCTAAGAGCTTGACACAGCCTGGGAAATCCTGTATAGTCATTCTCTACCTGAGTCCGCCGCAGCTCCTGGAGGTGGCCCAAGTGCCGGCCCTGACACACTTCTCGACTAGCCGGAACTTTGAGCGGATCGACACGCAGTCATTCGGCATGCCGGCGAGACTCAGCTTCGTCGCGCCAGAGCCGCTCGCCAGGGGTCGAGGATAAGCGCTGGTGCCCGGGGCCGGATCTCAGGGAGAACTCCGGCGGGCGGGCCAGCGGCAGATATGGAGACATCCACATGACAGAGAGATCTGCTTTCGGCAAGTGGTTGTTGGAGGAACTCAGCAAGCGACGCTGGTCAATGCGTGAGTTCGCCCGGCGATGCGAGGTAAGCGAGTCCACGATCTCAAGGATAGTCAGCGGCAAGCGCAACCCCAGCTCCGAGCTCTGTCGGAGGATGGCTCAGGTGTTGCAGCTCCCCCCGGAGAGGATCTTTCGCGAAGCGGGTCTTCTGCCAGAGGCACCCGAGGACTCTCCCGGCATCAAGGAAGCCCTCTACCTCTTCCGCCAGCTCCCCGAGGACGAGCGACGCCGCGTGCTTCTCATCATGCGCACCCTCCTTGAGGAACAGGAGCAGCTCAGTGTGGCATCTGGTTGACTTCCTGGCATGCTGGCTGCTGCTTGGCCCAGAAGCCCGGAACCGGGTACACCGCGAGCTTGTTCGCAGCCGTCAGCCCCGCGTCTGGCATATCGAGGTAGGCGAAGTCCTCATCATTGGGGCGTGAGGCGCGTGCGGCTGGTCATCATCCCACTTCCTGGATGCCCGGAGATCACCGAAAAATCCCCTGAGCGTCTTGGCCAAGGCCGTGCACCGGTGCCCGTCGTGGGGTAGAACTCACGGACAGAAAGGGTCCTGAGGTCCCGGCAGCCTGCCCGCCGATCCAGAGCCGCGGAGACTTGGAGGGGGATACCCACTCGAGGACCGCGGCTTTGTTGGTACCTGGATCGTCTGTGCATACAGCATTTTGCTAGCGCCAGTTTCGCCGTCGCATGACCATGGCCTTCGCACAGAAGACACAACGCCGTTCACGCATCGACTGGCTGATCAGCAACCTCCGCTGGTTGCTCCTGGTTGGTGTTGCCCTGGTCGTCTTCCTGGACGCCCTGGTCTCCTCCGAGGGCAGCGTGCCGGTCGAGAGTCTTCTGCCTCAGATTGGGCTGCTCGTCTTTGCCATTCTCTACAACGCAGCCGTGGTCCTGCTTCTCTCCCACGATTCGGCCTCCAGAGTTCTCCCCTTCCTGACCTTGGTCGTGGACACCGCCCTGACCGTTGGCCTTGTACTCAGCACGGGGGGCATGGACAGCCCCTTACTCTTCTTCGCCCTCTTCCCCATTCTCACCTCATCACTCCGGTTCCCACCCCCCACGAGCTTGCTCGCCGCTCCCGCTGTCGTGGCAAGCTTTGGGCTGGCCGTCTTGGTCTTCTCTCCCCCAGCACGCTGGTCCGAGACCCTCTCCCTCATCGTCTTCTCGTTGGGACTGCTCTTGGCCGCCGCAGTCAGTAGCTTCGTTTCCGGCGAGGTGCGCAAACTGGCAACGCGGGGGCAGCAGCGGGAGATCGAAAACGAACGTCGTAAGCTTCGCACGGCCCAGGAGCACTCCCGGCTCACCTTCGAACTCGCCAGCACCCTCAGCGCCACGCTCAACTACGACACCGTGCTGCGCGCAGTCCTGGAGGTCGGCGAGAAGGGCATGCAGGAACTCGGACGCGAGCGTCCGGACCAGGTCGGTGGGGTGCTCCTCTTCTCGCAGAATGTGCTGCGTGTCGCAGCCTCCCGAAACCTGGGGCAGGCCGACCAGCAGGTCAGCTTTCGAGGGGATGAGGGCGCCCTGGGCGAGGCCCTGGCCAGCGGCGAGCCTTTCGTCGTCGACGAGCCCGCGGCGGATCCTGGCCTGGGCAGGCTGGCGGGTCTGCGCCGCTGCAACCAGGCCCTTGTGGTACCCTTACGCGCCGGATTCGAGAGTTTCGGCGTGGTCATCTTCGGCAGTCTCAAGCCCGGTACTTACACCGACGATCTGGTCAATCTTCTCACCGCGATCTGCAACCAGGCCACCGTCGCCCTACAAAACGCCCAACTCTACCAGGACTTGCGTGAAGAAAAGGAGCGCATTGTCACCGTGGAGGAGGATGCGCGCAAGAAACTCGCCCGGGACCTTCACGATGGGCCCACCCAGAACGTCGCGTCCATCGCCATGCAGGTCAATTTCGTGCGCACGCTTGTGGAGAACGGCAACAGCACCGACCAAGTGCGGGGCAAACTTGAGAGCATTGAAGCTCTCGCTCGGACAACGACGAAACAGATCCGTCACATGCTTTTCACCCTGCGCCCTCTCGTCCTTGAGACCCGCGGGCTTGCGGCGGCAGTTGAGCAGTATGTGGCAAAGCTGACCGAGGCCAGCGATCTCTCCATCTCTTTCGCCGCGGGGCCCGGATGCGATGCAGCTTTGGCCCGCGGCGCCCAAGGCGCCATCTTCTACATCATCGAGGAAGCGATTTCCAACGCCCGCAAGCACGCCCGGGCGGACATGATCTGGGTCCGACTCTTCGTAGATGGTGAGGGGTCCTTCATCGCCGAGATCGAGGACGACGGCAAGGGGTTCGATGAGGATGCGGTACGGACAACGTATGACCAGAGTGGGAGCCTGGGACTCGTGAACATGGAGGAGCGAGTCGAGATGGCCGGCGGCAAGGTGACGATTGCCACAGCACCGGGCGCCGGTACCCGAGTCCGGGTTACCGTGCCACTGGAGAAAGGAAGTTAGATGCGTCTGCTTAACACCGCTGCACAGGAGGCATGGCTCTGGCTAGCCGGGTCGTTCCTGGTCGCCCTGCTATGGGTCAACCTGTCGTGGCTCTTCGCGCCCTGGGCCGAGGAATCGGATACCGCCGAGAGGTCGGAGAGTCTGCCCGAGAGGATCATTCGCAGAGTGGCAGGAGGACGTCTCAGCCCCTTCGTCTTCCAGGTCTTCCGGTTGCTCTACTACGTGGGGATACCCGCAGCCGCTCTCTTCTGGGGCCGCGACGCCGTCGTGGCGCGCTTCCTGGGCCTCCAACCCCTCCTCCTGCCCGACGCGGCAGTGACGGCTGCAAGCACAGACGTCAGCGCCAACTGGCTTGGTTGGCTCCACGACCTGGGATGGGCCGCCGGCATCGCGGTCGCGTCGCTTGGACTGCTAGCCCTCGCCAGTCTCACCCACCGGAGAGCCCTCTCCCACATCGGCACCGGTCGCGAACAGGGGCGGGTTCGGCGCCCGTCAGCTGTTATCGCCGCGCGCGAGGCGCTCTACCACGAGACCCACTGGGCCTTCTATCGTAGTGCCCCCATCGTGGCATTCGGAACGTACTGGGGGCCTTGGGTCGGTCTCCTTCTCGTTGGCATCCAGGCTTTTGCCAATCCACGCTGGCGCGAAAGCCTGCGTAATCCCGGCGAGGCCTGGCACGTGCTCCAGAGAGCCGCCATCGCCGTGGTGAGCACCGTGCTTTTCCTGCAGGCGCAAAACCTCTGGCTTGCTTTCGTCGTCCATAGTGTGCTCTGGTGGACTATGCGAGCTATCTACAGCGCTCCCGAGAGGCCTTCGACCGTCTCCCCCACCGCCGTCTCCATCCCCGAGTAGGTGCGCTCAGAGCGCTGAGGCGTCAGAGCGTCACGCCAAGAACAAAGCCAACCCCACCAGGCCGATCAACATAACCAGCGCGATGAGGCCAATGCGCCTTAGGTCAGCGAGCACGTACTGGTACTCCTTCTCCAGGCCCCCTGCCTCGGACGATCTCTCCACGGACGGTTCGGCGAACGCCTTTTCCATCCCCGGATGTCGCAACTGCGCTTCTGACAGCCGAATCTCCCGATCACTCTTGCGACCTGACTTCTCTCCCATGCCTTCTCCACTCCTCTGACTAAGGTTTGAGTTCTGCAACCACCACAATGCGGTGAGTATCGATCCCGTAAGGATAACAAGATATTAGCGTCAACACTGGGGATGACGTCGGCTCCATCACGTCGACTTCCGTGGGTTGGATGATGCGTTTCTGCCTCACCACATAGCGATACGCCCGGCTCGCCGTACGCACGACGACCTCGTCACCCAGCGAAACATCCGGAAGGTCCCGGAAGATCTGTCCAAAGATGTCGTTGTGGGCCGAAATCACACAGTTCCCCCGCTCGCCTGGATTGGCGGTGCCCACCCGATGCCCCGCTCCCCGCTTCAGCGTCTCCCAGTCATCTCCCTCAATCACAGGCGCTTCGACGCCGATGCTCCGTATTTCGATGCGCGTCGCCTGTTCAGGCCCCGGCGTTGGCACCGGCAACGGCGTCACCGCATCTACCAGGTCCCGCAGATGCGCCGGGATTTCCTCCGGAGCCGGTCCACCTGGAGAGTCCGGCGGTGTGTGACCGCCTGGAAGCACGACGTAGATCGGAGGCGTGGGGGTAGCCGTCGGAAGCACCTGGGCACTGCTGGATGCTCGGTTCACCTCCCGCAGCGTGGCCGCCGACCCCAGTAACACCAGAATCAAAGCGCCGACCACGCCGACTTCCACCACCAGGAGGCCCTTTTCCCGCACCCAACGCCAGTCGACGGGGAAATTACGCCACCATGGCCCGTCCTCAGCGTCCGTCTCATCGGAGACGGCCCGTGCCCGATAGTGGGCCGTCGCCCCGGCGCCGTCAAACCGCCGGTGATCGACGGGAGGCGCACCTTGCACGGGGCCCCCGCCTCCATCCGCACTCCGGCCGACGCCAGCACCGACAGACCCATCGCCTCCGCGCAACCGGCGCAGGCGTTCCTCGCGCCTCCGGACCCGGAGGATCGCCTCCAGTTCCTCTATAGATAGCTCATCGACTGCTCGACGGTCTTTCATCGCACGTCAATCGCCGTCCATGCCCCCTCGCTGCGAAGCGTATCCCCCATATTCGCCCTGTGCCCGGCCGTCCACTGCCCGAGACCGATCCCAACAGGGGTGAAGACCACCCTCTCCTCCACCGGCCCTGGCTGCTCGCCCTTCCGTCGGCGGGTAACGTCATCCCCCCTGGTCCACCGTCGCCACGCCAAACACCTCCCGTTCGAAGAACCAGCGAAAAGGCAGCCAGTTGAAGAGAACGTAGCGAGCGAACTGGAAGACGACGTTCTCATCTCGATCCTGCGGCGGCGTGTCAAGCCACACCTGGGCCTCAAAATCAGCTCGACGGAGCACGCGGCGGAGACTCATCACGCTCTGCTCATTGACGTGGACGTCCAAATTCACCGGCGTGATGGCCCGCGGGTCCTCCGGGTACTTCTCTCCCTCGCCCATCAGCATCCGCACCACACGGACCACCGGATACGCATATCGATCGTACCAGACGTTCGGCGCCGTATGGACGATCAACCGTCCGCCGGGCTTCAACACCCGCCGCACCTCCGACAAGGCTTGACGGAGCTCCCAGGGGTGTAGATGCTCCACTAGGTCGAACATCAAGACACGGTCGAAGGATCGACTCCGAAACGGCAGCACCTTTGCGTCCGCTCTCCCAACCCTTGCGCCACCGTCGCCAACCAACTGGGCGGCCATCCGCGCCGCCACCCTTGAGTAATCTACACCGTACGCCCTGGCACCCAGCTTAAGGCAGTGGCGGAGAATCTCCCCACGCCCGCATCCCACATCGAGCACACGCATCCCGGCCGTCACGTCCGCAGCATCGAAGGCCTGCTTCAGGCGTCGCGACAGCTGCCGTCCTTCACTGACCGCAAACTCCTCATACCCCTCGCAGGCTTTCAGGAAATAGTCTTCGTCGTAGCGGTCGGATCTGACGGACGAGCGATGCTGATCAGAAACCAAGCCGGCCTCACTATCACAGGTCAACGTAGTACACGTGAAGATTATAGTCGGCGGCCCAGGGCGCGTCAAGAATGGGTCATCTGGAGCACTGCCGCCTTATGCTCGCTCAAGCCGAATCCCAACCTATTGCTCGAACGATCGTTCCTCGCGGTTTCGAGCCAGATCCGGCGGGCTCCAACAACCCGGGTCCCCACCACCCACACTCAACCTTACCGACACGTTCCCCACCGTTCTCACCGCAAGACACAACACCTGCCGCCCCTCGACAGCAACGAGTCCATCGCTAGGCCATCCACGTGGAAGGGGATAACAAGGAAGAAACGCCAGATTGGAGAGACCACGTCGCAACTGCTGGGCTCAGAGCGCATCCCCCAAAGTCCCGCTAGGGCGTCGGTGACGAAGCTGCACCCTCGGTAGCCGCCGGCCTCTGCCAGGTGAAAGAACGAGTCGCGCTGGCAGCGCCAGCCTCCACGTAAACCTGTCCAGAAAGCTCCCTCACCACGCGTACCTGCCAACGCATGCTCGGGGTGTCCGTCTCAGCCCTCCCTAGGAGATCCGTCGGCACTCGCCAGGCCGTCGACCGGGTCCGGACCGTACTGGACACCACGCCGCCCGGCTGCCACAGCTGCAGCTCATACCATTCATTCGGGGCAAGGACACTCACCGACGCCCATTGGAGCAGTACGGGAGCGTCACCCGCCAGAACCGCGTCATCCGGGGGCTGGAGTAGGGGCGGTGATGCGTACGGAGGGTCCGGGGTCGGGGTCCGATCGGCAGGGCGCGTCGGCGCGGGGCTAGGCGTCGGCGTGTTGACAGGGATCACCAGGGACTGCTCTGCGCGAATCGTCTCGTCTTCCGGTGAGAGATCATTCGCCGCGCGAATCAAGTCAACCGACACGCCATACTCCTCGGCGATGGTGCTCAACGTCTCCCCGGAGCCCACCACGTGAAGGAGAAACCCGTCGTCACCCGCGCCGCCCGCAGTGTCCTGCGCCGACACGCCAGCCGGCACCAGCAGGACCTGGCCCGCCTTGATGAGCTCTGGATCGATCTCCGGATTAAGCGCCAGGATCTCATCCATTGACACGCCGTAGAGCTCGGCGATGTCGCTCAGCGTCTCGCCCTCCTGGACATCATGAGCTCTTGGTGGGAGGGGTGTTAACGTAGGCGTCGGTGAAGGCGCCGGGGTGGACGTCGCCGTCGGCGCAGGCCTCGCGGTGGGAGACGCCGTAACAGGTGGAGCCGTGGGTTCGGGATCGGGTTCGCTCGCCAGCATCGTGTAGAGCCCAAAGCCCCCCGCACCCAGAATCACGATCGCTAGAACGATCGCTGCGAGCGAACCAACCCAGTTCGGGAGCCCACGCTTCTTCTCCTCGGGTGCCTCATGCTGCTCCTCCCCCGTGAGGGAAGCGCCGCACATCAGGCACTCCGATGCCTTGGCCGCTACGCGGATGCCGCAGACGGGGCAGTGACGGGGTTCCTGAGACGGAAGTGATACCTCGGGTTTCTCATTCATACATAGATGCAATCAGATTGAGCAGCACGATATGATAACACAGACACACGAAATGACAATCACGCCGGCACGCGCTTTACACCCCCAAGGATTCGTGCTATACTCAGTTTCGGGTACCGGCCAGCGAGTCAGGCCTTATCAACGTGTCAAGCGTGCCCATCCCCTGATCTCTTATGAAAGGTAAACGGCTACGAGGAGCACAGATCGATCGGTGGGCGGACGCGATCGAATCGCGCGGTCTGCGGCCCCTTGTGCTTCCTGTCCTTGACAGTCTCGATGCCTTCGGGTTTATCGCCGGCCATGCCCTTTTCGCTGCCGAACCCCTCGTTCATACCCGGCCCGACCGCCTGCCCGGGCAACTGGCGGCGTTGCTGCTCCGACCAGGACTCGGCTCCGAGCTGAGGCGCCGGCTCACATCTCGGCCCCGCCACCATGAGTGACTTCCTGAGTCCGACAGCCTGGGCACTCCTCTTCCTCGTCATCAGCGCTGCAGTGCTGATCGGCCTGATGGTGCTCCACCGTCGACGCCGGTTTGTCCATTCGATTCGCGACATCCCACCGATTACGGACCTGGAGTCACAGCTCAAGCGAGCGGCAGAGAGCGGCAAACCGCTCCACATCGCCCTGGGAAGCGGACAACTGGCGGGAACAAACACGGTGTCCTCCTTGGCAGCAGTGCAACTCTTGGAGGGGATCGTGGACGCAGCGGTCTCCTACGACGTCCCCCCCATCGTCACCGTCGGCGACCCCACGCTCGTCCCTCTGGCCCAGGACGCCCTCCGGCGAGCGTACGACCGAAACCGGATCGCCGAGCTCTACGATCCGACCCGGGTCCGCTTCGTGGCGCCCTCGCCCCTCGCTTACGGTGCCTGTGCGATCCCGGTAGGTGCTCCAGAAGTGACCAGCGCCACCATTGTCGTGGGGACGTTCGGTAGCGAGGCATCCCTCCTCGTGGACTTCAGCGATCAGAAGCGCACGCCGAAGACGGCGATCCTTGACGCAGTCCAGGGGATCGGGGCACTCTATCCTTCGACCGATCGCATCGCGCTTGGGGAGGAGCTGTTCGCGGTGGGGGCCCAGCTCACGGACGAGAAGAGGTTTGCGATCAGCTTACTTGCGGAGGACATCCTCCGCGGGCTCCTCGTGGTGGTCATCGTGCTCGGGGCACTCGCGGCGCTCATCGGAGGATAGCACATCGTATGAATGCCTTCCAACGGAGCGGCGGCATAGAAAGATGACGATAAGACGCCTAACCCGCACCTGGGTACCCACAGCCGTCGGCACCCTCGCTGGGCTCGTCGCCCTGGCAGGCTACCTCTTCCCGACCACAGCTTTGGCCGTCTACCGCGACCACCTCGTCGAATGGGCGGTCATCGTGGCTGCCTTTGCTCTGATCCTCGGCGTCTTCAACGTCATTCGTGTCCATGGGACGCGAATCGCCCGTGCGGGAGATGGCTGGTGGCACAGCCTGGCCTTGATCATCACCGCCAGCCTCGCCTGGATCCCCCCGCTCCTGTTCGGTCCATCGCACGGTGTGACCCGCGCTGCCCTCGACTACGTGATGCGCCCCCTCGGCGGTTCGTTGGCGGCGCTTCTGGTCTTCACACTCACCCTGGGTGCAGCCCGCATGCTGCGCCACCGCCGTTCGTTCACGTCGATCCTCTTCCTGATCGTGGTTGCCTTCGCGCTGATCGGCACGACGCCGCTCTTGGGTGTCGAGTGGCTGGCGGACATCCGTGGTTGGCTGGTTCAAGTGCCAGGCCTGGCCGGGTTCCGAGGCTTGTTCCTGGGCGTGGCCCTCGGTACTGTGATCACGGGCCTTCGCGTCCTGATGGCTGTGGATCAGCCCCAGGCCGGAGGCCGATAGGTGTGCCATGATCCACTGCCCTAGCTGCGGCACGTCAAATCGGAAAGGCAGCCGATTCTGCAATGAATGTGGCGAGCCTTTGCCGAGCACGGGCGTGCGCTGCCCCATGTGCAACACCATCAACGCTGTCGGAAACGTCTACTGCCAGGCCTGCAACGCACGCCTGGTACCCATGTCCGCCCCTCCCGAAGGGGAACCCGAGGAAGCGGCCTCCCGCCCCATCAAAGGGGTCTCGCTGCCGACCATTCCCCTCGATAGCGGAGATCGAGAGAGGGAGAAAGCCCTGGAGGAACCCCCGCAGGAGGAATCTCCTCACGAGGACGCTCCCTCCGCGCCGAGTTGGTTGGCTGAACTCCGGGAGTCCGCTGAGGACATTCCAGAGGAGACGGAGGAGACGGAAGACACGGAACTGACAAGCTCCGAACCCTTCACCACGGCCGATATCCCAGATTGGCTCAGTGAGATGGGACCCATCGGCGAGCCCATCGAGCGCACGGACGTGCCGCCCCCCGAGCCCGGTGACCTACCAGACTGGATCCGTGAGCTCGGCCCGGTGAGGGAGCAGGATTCGGTGCTGTCGGAGGAGGGGCATTCCCCTGAGGGGGCAGCTCCTGAGAAGTTGGTCGATGAGGATTTCGGGGCGACTGAGCCCGCGACCCGCGAAGCCGCTATGGACGAGGCCCCGGACTGGCTCCGTGACATCCTCGGCCCCGACACCGAGGCTGGTCGGGAACAAGGCTCCGAGGACGTTGGCGGGCCCAGGGGCACCTCCGAGGACGAGTCACTCATCGAGATACCTGAGTGGCTGAAGGAGGGTGGAGAGGGGGTCCCACCACAACCCCCGGAGACGCAGCCAGAGGCGGAACCGCCAACGGAAGGTGCCTCAACCGATGAGGAGTCGACGGGTAAGGAGCCGCCGGCCGAGACCCCGTTGGGGGCCATCGCGATCCCCAGTTGGCTGGAGGAGGCACAGACTGATGCAGGCAAACCTCCGTATGAGGAACCGCCGCCCCCCTTCACCGAGACGCCGCCGGAGGACGTGGACACGCCAGACTGGCTGAAGGAACTGATGGCCTCCACCGCCGTGGAGCAAGAGGAAGAGGACGTCCCACCGTTTGAGGAGGAGGAACTGGAGGTCCCGGAGCCGGGGATCGAGACAGCCATCGAGCGGGCGGACATCCCCAGCTGGCTGCAGGAGCTGAGGCCGGAGCGTACCGGCGGCAAGCCAACCGCTGCAGGCCCCCTTGAGACCGAGGGGCTGCTCCGAGGCTTACGCGGTGTCATCCCCTCGGCCGACGCGATGAGGGCTCCCGGGGTCTTTGAAGGTGTGCGCACCCATGAGCCCGACGAGGCTAGCCTGGCTCGGGCGGAGCTATTCCAGAGCCTATTGGGTGAGCCGGCGCTGAGGGCGCGCAAGCGATCTGTGGGGGAGACGACCAGGACTCCCAGTCTCGTCGACCGGATCCTCGTTGCGTGCATTCTGGTTGCCGCTGTCGTCGGCATGCTCCTTGCCCCCCTGGTCGTCGGCCAGGGCCCGCATCTCACCCAACCCCTGGCGAACGCGGGAGCGACCAGACTCTATGATCTCATTCAGGGACTCGACAACCAGGACTCGGTCCTTATGGCCTTTGACTACGGCCCTCCCGCAGCGGCCGAACTGAATGCAGCAGCTCGCCCCGTGATGAGGCACCTCTTGGAGCGCGGTGTGGCCCTGTCGATCGTTTCCACCCGTCCTGGAGGCTCCATGGTAGCGGACGATCTCATGGCTGACATCGGGGCCCAGTACAGCCTCATCGGATACCGGCCGGGAGCGGCAATGGCGGCCTCTCAGTTGCTGGGCACCACTGACGAGCCCCCCTCCATGCTCGTTGTGCTGAGCGGACAACCCTTGCCGCTCCTCCTATGGGTTGAGCAGGCGAAAGCGTCGTACGGAGACCGTCTGCCCGTGGCAGCCGTGGGAAGCGCTGCCCTTGAGCCTCTGGCTAGTCCCTATCTCGACGCGGCTGCAGGGCAGCTCACCGGGGCAGTCTTTGGATACGCGGGTGGCTCCTCCTATGAGGCAATCCAGGGAGCGACCGGAGAGGCCACGCGGCGCCTCGACGCCCTGGCGGCGGGCCATCTGGCCATCATCCTGACCATGATCGGGGGAGCATTCGTCTATGCACTCAGCGGGCGGGGGGAGGAGACCCAATGATCATACAGATCCTCGGACCGATCGTCGGCGCGCTGCTCGGCCTGTTCGTCCTCAGCTATGTCCTTGGCGATAATCCCCTTTACCGCCTGGCACTTCACATCTTTGCCGGTGCGATGATTGGCTACGCAGGAGGCATTGTTGTGCGGGATGTGCTCATGGGCCTGGCTCTGACCGGACTCCTATCGAATCCCAGTTCTGTGGTCATCCCGCTCGTTCTCGGTCTCCTTCTCCTTTTCAAGGGGCTCCCGCAGCAAGCTTTTGTGGGGAACGTCTCAGTCGGGTTCCTGATCGGCGTCGGAACCGCCGTCGCCATGGGCGGAGCTCTGCTCGGGACCCTGGTACCGCAAGTTCAAGCCACAGCCGGCGCTCTGAGGTCCTCGTCCCTGGCCGCTCAGAGGTTCGGCCTGCTGGATGGCTTGATGGTCGTTGTTGGCACAGTGTGCACCCTCCTGACCTTCACATTCACCGCATCCGAGCCGGCTGGTGAGGGCGCCTTGTGGCAAGGGATCCTCGGTGGGGCAGCCACGGTCGGCCGCCTGATCCTTATCGTCGCTTTTGGTATCGCCTTTGCGGGCGTCCTCACCGCCGCGCTCTCCGTTTTCGTGGGACAAGCGCACGTCTTCTTCGGCCTGGCGCTTCGGGCCTTGGGTTTAGGACTATGACGGAAGGGGCCATGAAGCAGGGCGAAATCGGTTCAATTCTGGTCGTCGACTGCGGCGCAGTAATGACCAAGGCTATGCTGCTCGATCAGATCGGCGGTGAATACCGTTTCGTCGCCTCCGGGGCGGCGCCGACTACCTCCGGGGCACCGATCAGGGATGTGACGCGGGGCATCGTCAGCGCCGTCGACCAGATCGCCGGCCTCACCGGCCGACAGTTCTTTGATGACGAGGGCGAGCTCATCACTCCCCAGGCGACGAGCCGGCAGGGCGTCGACGCATTTGCGGCAACCGTCAGCGCGGGCGAGCCGCTGCAGATTGTCTTGAGTGGACTTGTTCCCGACCTCAGTGTGGCCAGTGCCAAACGTGCGGCGGCAGGCACGTACGCCCACATCGCGGCCGTCCTGGGCGGTGGTGAAGGGGGCACCGCCAGCGACGAGGCGAAGGTTCGAGCGATCCGGCAGGCAAACACCGACGTCGTCCTGCTCGCTGGGGGCGTCGACGGGGGCGCGGAGCGCCCCGTCCTGGATGCCGCAAAAGCTGCAACCCTGGCGTGCGCCATGATGGAACGTGAGGACCGTCCCACGGTGGTCTACGCAGGCAACGCACATCTCCGCCGCCGCGTGACCGAGATTATCGGGGATGAGGCTCAATTGCGGGTCGTCGAAAACGTGCGCCCGACCCTGGATGATGAGGTCCTCTGGGATGCACAGCAAGAGCTGCAAGCTCTGTACCGGCAGCGAAAGATGAACTCGGTCCCTGGTCTTGCCACGCCCGCAGAGTGGAGTGCCGTCCCGGTCACGCCGACAGCGCACGCCTTTGGGCAATTAGTCCACTACCTGTGGTACCTCGGGGACCCGGACAAAGGGATGCTGGGCATCGACATCGGAGGCGCCAGCACGACTGTCGCTGCCGTCTTCGACGAGCAGCTCTACCTGACCGTCGCCGGCTCTGCTGGCGTGGCGTTCGCAGATCAGCAGCTTCTTTCCGATTCAAACCTCGATGCCTTAGCCGCTTGGATTCCGGAGCCCATCCCCCCCCACGAGCTGCGAGCTCTTCTGCTCAACAAAAGCATCCATCCAGCCAGCCTTCCACAGACGGAGAACGAGCTCCGCCTGGAACAGGCCCTGGCCTGCGCGACCATCAGCCGCACCGTGGAGCTGGCGCGGCCCGGATGGCAAGCGAACGCAGCCCAGTTCCGCCCGGGGCTGATGCCTCTCTGCGACACGATCCTCCTCAGTGGAGCCTCCTTGACCCGCGCCCCCCGCCCCGGGCAAGCTGCTCTCCTCGTCCTGAACGCCGTCCAGCCCGTGGGCGTGAGCACCCTCGTCATGGACCGCTACGGACTGGCCCCGGCCCTCGGCAGTGTGGCCGCCCTGAAACCGCTTGCGGCCGTGGAGGCGCTGGATGCCGGCGGTTTCACGAACTTGGCCACCGTCGTCGCGCCCGTCGGAGGGGACGCCAGACCCGGCGACGTCATCATAGGCGTCACTGTCTCCTACGACGACGGAAGCCAGCTGGATGTGGAGGTTCCCTACGGGGAAATCGAGGTGCTGCCACTTCCCCTGAGGCAAGAGGCGGTCCTTGAGTTGAGACCCATGAAGGGCTTTGATGTCGGATTGGGTAAACCTGGCAAGGGGGGCAAGCGGCGGGTCAGCGGGGGATTGGCCGGCCTCATCGTGGATGCCCGGGGCCGACCGCTCCCCGCGGCGGCAGACTGCGAAAACCCGCACGATCGAATGCAGGCGTGGCTCTGCCACGTCGGGGCCTAGTCTGTCTCGCATCGAAGACCCGTCGCATACTATGACGTCCGAGCACTATGATCTACGGCAGCGAAACTAGAATTGCTTCCCTCTACCGCATCCGCCGGGAGCGGGTCCTTCCCCGCCCCGGAGAGGTACTGGTCGACCCGGGCGATCGGGTCGAGTCCAGCCAGATTGTGGGCCGGACCACCCTGCCGGGTGACTTCCGCATCGTTCCCGTCGGCCGCCTCTTGGGCGTATCCACATCAGACGTGGCAAAACACCTGCGCGTCGATCTTGGGGGCGCTGTACATCGCGGTGATGTCCTTGCGAAACGAGAAGGCCTGATCGGTCCCACCGTCACGGCGCCCATCGACGGCGTCTTGACAGCCACCGGCGGGGGGCGGGTGCTTATCGAGGCCAAGCCAACGCCCTTCGAGTTGCGCGCACACCTGACCGGCACCGTGCTGTCCGTGGAGCGAGACCAGGTCATAGGCCTTGAGACGGCCGGAACGCTCATCCAGGGCATGTGGGGCACGGTCGGGGAAAGCGTCGGCACGCTCAAATGCCTCACTCGCAGACCCACTGAGCCTCTCCAGGTGCAGGCTGTCGATCCGGCCTGCCGTGGTACCATCGTCGTGGCGGGCGTGACATTGGATGAGGAATCGATTGCCAGGGTGCACGCAGTCGACGCACGCGGTCTCATCACGGGGGGGCTGGCCCCCAAGCTCATATCCGTCGCAAGTAAGCTCGATTTCCCAGTCATCGTCACCGACGGGTTCGGTGAGATCGCCATGATGGAGAGGATCTTCGACCTGCTCACGGAGCACGACGGCCGAGAGACGTCAATTGACGGAGGCTTGGCGATGGCAAGAGATCCCATTCGACCGGAGATCATCATACCGATCCCCAACCGGGAGCCACCGCCTGAACGTTCCTCCAGGCACACGGACCTTGAGCCAGGAACCGAGGTTCGAGCTATCCGCGCACCCTACGCCGGACAGGTGGGCACAGTCGTCAGCATGCCTCGCTATGCTCAGCGTCTGGAGACGGGCGCCCGCATCCGTTGTGCCGAGATCGACTTTGGAGGGGACGGCTCGGCCTTCATCCCGCTGGTCAATCTAGACATCCTGCGTTAACGCGCTTGTCGGCCGCCGCACGTAGCACCAGGAGGAGAGACATGGAGAACCCGGAAGAGACCACCCAGGAAGAAGGCAAGAATCGGAGTTTCGTCATCCTCGTCGCAGTGCTGGGGGGGCTACTCGTGCTGGGCATCGGCGCCTTCGTAGCCTGGGCACTTCTGATTGCCCCTAGGATTCGGCAGGACGTGGAGTCCCAGAATGAGGCCATCTTCGCCACCAACACCGCCATCGCCATCGCAGCGGCGGCGACGGAGACAGCCGCTGTGACGCCCACGCCCACCGACACACCGGTGCCCACCGACACGCCGCCTCCCACCGCAACCCCGACATCCCGTCCAACCACCAACACGCCGGAGTCGGAGACCCCGGGCCCGACCGCGACACTAAGCCTGGCGACGCCCGAGACGAATGGAGAGGAGAACGCGGCGGCGGTCCCCGACACAGGTATCGGCCTGATGGGAGGGGTTGCGCTCGCCATCGGCCTCGCTTTCATCCTGATTCTCGTGCGGCGACTGAGGAAGACTGCATAAGGCCACCAAAAGGACCAGCGAATCCCAAACAAATCGGCCACAGGGTGCGGAACCCAGGGTCAAGGGACAGCGCACGACCTGCAGTCGGCGATGCAAACCCAAGGAGGCGTAATGACAGTCTATCGACACGAGGAAGAGCTTCTCGAGGGCTTTGAGGGCATTCTCCACGTAGAGAATGGCAACGTGGTCATTGAGGACGAGACCGGACTCCAGGGGCCCGCCATCGATGATGTTGTCTACAACGCCGTTTTCGCCCACGACGAGGCGAAATCAGCGGCCCAGTGGCTCCTCTGGGAAATCGGCCAGGAGGTGGGCATCCGCCCTGCGAGCATCAACGACCTCTACATGGCTCGCGGTCAGAGTGAGACGGTGAATGGATGGACCGTCCCGGCCATGAACTTGCGCGGCATGGCCTACGATATGGCACGCGCAGTCTTTCAGGCTGCGCTACCCCGCGACGTGGGCGCCATGATCTTCGAAATCGCTCGATCGGAGATGGGCTACACGGGTCAACCACCCGCAGAGTACGCCAGCGTGGTGCTCGCAGCAGCGATCCGTGAGGGGTACAGGGGGCCCGTGTTCATCCAGGGCGATCACTTCCAGGTTAACCCGGGCAAGTATACCGAAGACATCGATACGGAGTTGAGGGCTCTTGAAGACCTCATCCGGCAGAGTGTTCAGGCCGGGTTCTACAACATCGACATCGACACATCGACGCTGGTCGACTTGAGCCAGGACACTATCGAGGAACAGCAGCGTACCAACTTCGATCTCTCAGCTCACTTCACTGAGATCATCCGTGACGTCGAGCCCGAAGGCATCTCCATCTCCGTCGGAGGCGAGATCGGCGAGGTAGGGGGCAAGAACAGCACGCCCCGGGAGCTGCGCGGATACATGGACGGCTACTACAGTGAACTGCCTGATGGGATGACAGGGCTCAGCAAAATCAGCATCCAGACCGGCACCTCGCACGGCGGCGTTGTCTTGCCCGACGGATCACTCGCTCAGGTGAAGATCGACTTCGACGTGATGAGGCGGCTCTCCGACATGGCCCGAGACGAGTACGGGATGGGCGGGGCCGTTCAGCACGGCGCCAGCACGCTTCCCGAGGAGGCCTTCCACAAATTCCCTGAGGAGGGCTGCCTGGAGATTCACCTGGCCACCGGATTCCAGAACATCATCTACGAGCACCCTGCATTTCCCGACGACCTGCGCCAGAGGATCTACGATTACCTCAAGGACGAGCACGCCCACCGCTGGAAGGACGACCAGACAGAGGAACAGTTCATCTACGACAACCGCAAGCGAGCCCTTGGGACCTTCAAGCAGCCAATATGGGACATCACCGCAAACGCGCGCCAGGACATCCGCGCCGCCCTGGAGGAGAAGTTTGCCTTTCTTTTTGAGCAACTCAATGCGGGCGACACCCGGGATCTGGTGGAAGAGCATATTGACGCGCCCGTCTTCCACAAGGACATCTCCGAATTCGCAGTCAAGGGTGCCGCCGCCGCGGACGCCGAGCTGGCCGACTGATCGTCAGCGCCGGTCCGCGCAGGCAGCGACACAGAGAAAGGGCCGCCCCCGTGGGGGCGGCCCTTCGCCGTCTCAACCCTCCTGTCAGATCATCATCCAAGCTTGAGCTCGAGACGCGTTAGGTTGTAGAAGTAGGTCAGCGACTCAGCCATTCCGGCGATGATACGGCGGTCCACCTGCTCCCGTGGGCTCACGAGCAGGAAGTCCCCGCCGTCCTTCGGACACACCATCACCAGGCTTCCGTCCTGGAACGCCCACCAACCGTCGTGCCGCCGCCGGAACAACTCACCCAAGAATCCCGCCCAGAGTAGACGGATTTCCTGTCCGGGATCTGGGACGCCCTCAAGGTAGTCGTCGATCCACTCATCCAGGATCTGCACCGATTCCGCGTCGAAAGCCACCTCCCCGCCCGAGAGATTGCCCAACTCCTCCCTGGCGCGCTCCCCAATGACCGCGAGATCCCGCGCCTGCTCCCTGGAGAGAAACGATACCGGCTGCTCGTCGTTCAAGAGCGGCTCATCCGGCTACGTGATCTCTGGGCCGGCCGTCCAATCATAGCCGATCTCGGGATCGTCGTGCGCAATCCTTCCCTCGTCCGTGCCGTCGTATTCGTGGGAGACGATGTAGAAAACGTGTGCGGGGCCGTCCAACACCCGGTACCCGTGCGCCACGCCCGGGGGTATCTTCAGCACCTGGGGCGTCGCGTTCGCCCCCAGGAGAAACTCTTGCAGCTCCCCGGATGTCGGAGAATCGGACCGTGCATCATAGAGAGCCGCCCGCACCGTCCCAACGGCCACGTACCACCAGTCCGTCTGCCTCTGATGCACGTGCCACGCCTTCGCCACGCCCTGGTACGACATCGTATGGCTCCACTGCCCGAACCCCTCCGGGAAAATGGGATCGCTGACACGGATAACCTCGCGAAAGAACCCTCGCTCATCCGTGTGGGTGCTGAGTTCCTTAATCTCAACGCCGTCAATCATGCGCAGCTTCCTCCTAGAACTGTATGGTGCGCAGCGGCGATGGCATGAACGTCAGAATGAACACCACCAACATCAGGCCACCCACCACCACCCTGCCCCGGCTAACGGTGGTCACGTCGTTAAGGGGCGGCGGATGCTTTCGATTGAGCAGCAGATTGATGAAGCCCCACAACACCCAGAACCCGCCCGCCTGGTTGTTCCTCAGAAGGAGCAAGCTTCCCCAGCCAAACATGGCCGCGATGAGCACATAACCAAGCGTCCAAGCCCGCCGTCCCAACAAAGCGTAGCTGATGTGCCCCCCATCCAGTTGACCCACGGGGATAAGGTTTATCATCGTCACCAACAGGCCCGCCCAGGCCGCGAAAGCCACCGGGTGGATCCACACGTCAAGCCCATTGCGCGGGAGAACCTCACCGAACACCACGTACTTTGCGGCAATGTAGAGGAGTGAGTTCCCTTCCTGCAGCGCTTGATCGATCCCTGGCGGTGGAGCCTGCACTGTGGAGAGAGACAGACCCACGAAAAGCAGAGGAACGGCCAGGACCAACCCACCGAGGGGGCCAGCGATACCGATGTCGAAGAGCGCCTTCCGATTCCGCATTGGCGCCTTCTGGGTAATCACAGCACCCATCGTGCCGAGCAAGTTCGGCATCGGAATGAAATACGGAAGACTGACAGGCGAGCCGTATCGCCGAGCGACCACGTAGTGACTGAGCTCGTGGGCAACCAGGATACCCATCAGCGCGCCCGCGAACGGAATCCCGCGGTGCAGATTCAGTAGGATACTCAGCAGATCGTAAGAGACCTCCTGCCCCTGAAACTGCTCGGCAAATTGGAGTGCGTTGGCCGCACCGATGAAGAGCACCGTGAGCAGCGTGGCCAGAAAGAGCCCCAAATTGACCCAGGCATTCGGGGGCTCGTCGTCGTGAACGCCCTCAACGGCCACGACCTGGTGCCGCCCATCCTCCGTGGGGCGCAGCATCGCCGTGTAGCCCAGATTCTCAAAAGCCTGGGAGAAGGCATCAAAGGCCTCCCCTGTTTCGCCCATTACCCGCCCCCGAAACGCAATCGCGCCCCGGGGCGGTTCCAGAATCTCATATTCCTCAATCTCCATATGCGGCAGAAGCACCTGCCGCAGCCGGTCAACGATGGATTGCCGCTCTGGCGTCGTCAATGACATCGATAGCTCCTCGTCGAGTCCACTCGCGCGTTTCGAAGGGGTTCAGGAAACCGCCGTCGGTAGAGCATCCAGGCCGTCTACCCTCTGCCACAGCTCTTCAAGCGACCCACGCCCCGCCAGCGTCACATCCGAGCTTGGCGTCCGGTTATCCTCCGTCACCCAGTACCCATGCATGCCCAAAGAGGTGGCGGGCACCACATCCATCTCCCAGCTGTCGCCTACCATCAGACAATCTTCGGGCTCTCGTCCGAGCCGATCCAGAATCTCCACGTAGTAGGCAACATCTGACTTGGTGGCATGCATGTTCTCATAGGTCGTCACCAGGTCGTAATCGATCTCGTCCACCGGCACCCCTGCCCACGCCAGCCGTTGTTCGACCGGACCCCGCGGAAAGAGCGGATTCGTAGCCACGACCACCTGGTGTCCGTTCTCCAGTGCCCACTCAACCAGCGATCTGGCTGCCGGGCGCCGCTCCGTCAGAACTCGCAGCTCCGGGAACACCTCACGGTAGAAACGCTCGAAAACCCGCTCCACCCAGGCTCTTTCCAGTCCCAGGCCGGGGTAGAAGACCTTCGCGAAGATCTCCTCATTCGTGCAGGGCTCATCGCGGCGGACGTTCATAGCCTCTGTCGCCCTCATCAGTTCGGTCATCAGCCGTTCGGGGGGGATCAGATCCTCGACGTACTCCCAGAGCGCACGGAAGTACGCGGGCACGAACGTCTCCATGGGGTTGCCCAGAAGGGTGTCGTCCAGGTCGAACAGAACAGCCCTAAGCATCGCCCTCTTCTATCTGCACGGCCTCGAACAACTTCGTGGCCTCTGGATGACAGTGACCGCATCCCACATACGGGTTGTCGACCTCGGTCTCGTACTCCGTGCACACCGCGAAGACCTCTACCCGGTGGACCAGCCCGAACCACCGCCTTACAACACGCGCCTCCAGAACCATATTGGGACACGCATTCGCTCGCAAGATCTCCGGAACCGGGCATCGGCCGCACAACTTGGGCTCCCAGGGCTCCGATTGGCGGTTCCGATCGATAAGTCGGCACTCCTGCTTGGATCGACCACGATAGAAATCCTCGTAGTAGTACGGGCATTCAGTTCCAGCCGGTGTGCGCACACTCCCCCCCATCCAGGCTCAGTCTGAGCTTCACGCTATTCGTCTCTGTTCGCCACATGGTTTGGACGTCTGAAGCCGTCCTCAGGCTATTTCGCCCGCACGGCCTACTTATTCCGCGGTCGCGTCCACCAGCGCCTGGAGATCCTGCTCCATCATCTCCAGCTCGTCCCCGTAGCAGGTCCAATCCCCTCGTTCCAGACAAGCCTGAGCTGCCTCATAGTGGGACTGAGCGGATTGAGCCAATGCCGCCACACCGGTCGGTGGTTCCCCGGTGCCACCGTCGCGGTCTCCGTCTCCCGCCTCCTGACCTGGCACTTCCGTCAAGGCCCTCTGCCCCAGCACCTGGGCCAAGCCTGCCGAAAAGCTGTCTGCCATCGCGACGCGGTTCTGATACGCCACAATCACGCGCTTAAGCTCGGGGATACGGCTGGCCTCCGCCTGTAGGTAGATGGGCTCAACGTAGAGCAGAGAGCCGTTGATGGGGATCACGATCAGGTTACCCCGGTTTACCGACGAGCCACGCTGGTTCCACAGCGTCAGCTGCTCCGAAATGCGCGGGTCTTGGTCGATGCGCGACTCGATCTGCATGGGACCGTAGACAAGAGAGTCCTTCGAGAACTTATAGATACCTAGCTGACCGTAATCAGAGCCGTCGGAGTCCGCGTAGAGCCACGAGATCATGTTCTGCTTGCCCGCCGGCACGTAGGGTCGCATCATGATGAATCCCACCTCATCCGTGTCCGGAAGACGCATCGTCACATAGTACGGGGAGATGGGCGTACTCTCGGAGCCTCGCACCTCCATCGGCGTCTCCCAGAGATCCTCCTGGTTGTAGAATACCCGCGGATCCTCCACGTGATAGGCTCCATAAAGGTCGGCCTGAATCAAGAAAAGCTGCTCGGGATACCGCCAATGTTCGCGGAGCGCTGGATCCATCTCTTCGACCGGTGCAAAGAGCCCCGGGAAGATCGATCGATAGGTCTGGACGAGCGGGTCATCAGGGTCGACCACGTAGAATGTCATCTCGCCACTGTAGGCATCGATCGTCACCTTGACGCTGTTACGAATATAATTGAGCCCCCGGGTGGACCGAGAATAGGGGAATCGATCCGTCCACGTGTACGTATCATACAGCCAGACGATCCGCCCGTCCGCGATCACGGCATAAGGGTCCGGGTCGAGCCAGAGCATCGGGGCCACCATCTCCACCCTATCCCCTAGGACGCGATGAAAGAGAATGCGGCTGTCCGGCCTGATAGCCTCAGACAGCAAAATCGGCGTGCTATTGAAACGGAGCGCGAAAGCCAAGCGCCGGAGAAGCCCCCCCATCGGCACGCCCGCGTCCCCCTCATAGCGCGAATAGACGTTCGCATCGCCGCTGGGATAGTCAAACTCGTCCTCCGACGTGTTGATGACCACATAGTCGGAGGACCTCTCCCCGAAATAGATCTCCGGACGGTCGATCTCAAGACTCGGGCTCTCCGTCTCGGGGGGGATGTTGCGCACCAGCAGACGGGGAAGCCCCTCCTCGCTCACCTCAGACACCGGGCTCAGACATAGCCCATAGCCGTGGGTGTAGATCAAGTGCTTGTTGATCCAGGTGCGCGCGTCCTCTCGCATCTGCTCAATGTCCAGCTCGCGCACGGCCAAGTTCACTTGCCGCAGCTGTCCATCGATGATATACCGATCGATGTCCACATCGTTGAACGTGTAGTAGGTCCGAATCTCCTGGATCTGCTCGTACGTGGAACGGAGAGGCTGCCAATCCCAGAGCCGTACGTTCCTCAATGTGTCGGAATTGTCCTCAGCCTCCTGGGGGGTCAACTCGTCCGTCGTCTTGTAATCGTACTCCAAGACGTTGGTGAGACCATAGGCGTGACGAGTGAGACGGATATTGTGCTCAATGTACGGCCTCTCCAGAGCCAGCTCGTTCGGTTCCACGGTGAAGCGCTGCACAGCCGCCGGGTAGAACTCGCCGATCAATACGAGAGCCAGCCATGCCCCCCCCACGTAGAGAAGCAGTCTCCAGCGGCGGATGAAGATGTTCACGACCAGCAATACGGCGCCCGCCGCCACCACGATCGCCATCAGCAAGAAAAGCGGCATGCGCGCATTGACGTCCGTGTACCCCGCTCCGGAGACCACGCCGGCCGACGACTCCACCAGAGCCCAGCGCTTGAACAGATAGCTCACAGCTCTGCCCGCCAGAAAGAGCGCCCCGAGCACAGAGAGATGCCCGATCGCCTCTGCCTTGCGAACGCGCCCGGCGAAAACGTACATCAAAGCATTCCCGATGATGGTCAGGACCACCAATCCCATCGCCCATCCGAGAAAGTAGCGGTAAAAGGGGAGCTTGAAAACGAAGAAGCTGGCGTCAAGACCGAAGATCGGGTCGCTTAGATCGAACACCGTGGCATGCCGGAAACGCAGGACTGTCATCCACTGGCCTGCCGCACTCGACGCCATGGTCAACGTGATCAGCGCCACCACCCCGCTCACCACAACACGGAGTAACCGGGGTGAGATAGTGACGGAGGGTCGACCGCCCTTACCGCCCACCCTGAGTTGGATCGGGCCAAAAAGCCGCTTCGGGAGGACAAGCCAATTCAGAATCAGAAAGACGACGACTATCCCCGCGCCGAGCCCCCAGAGGAGGACCCGTGAGAGGATTCTGGTCTCTAGTACATCTAACTGTCCAACGCTGTCGTACCAGAGCCAATCTGTGTAGAACGTAGTAGCATTCCCAGATACGATCGGAAGGAAGACCAGCCCCGAAAGGGCAACAGCAACCCAGATGACAATGCGCTTGGAGTCTTTGTTCATGCGATGCAGTTCTCTTTTCTCGCGAGCTGGGAGCCCGGCGGAGTGCTACACGCGGGTTACGTACTCACCGTTGCGGGTGTCGACGCGGATCGTGTCACCCACCGCAACGAAGAGCGGCACATCCACGTCCAGGTCTGTCTCCGTGGTGACGGTCTTCAGTGTGCCGGTTGCCCGGTCACCGGCAACTGCCACCTCCGAACGGACGACTTCTAGGTCAACCTTCGTGGGCAGATCCACGTCAATAACACGCCCGGAGTACACCGAGACGACGATTTCCATGTTCGGCTTCAAGTAGTTCCGCGCATCGCCCAACACGGAGGCCGGCGCCGCCACTTGCTCATAGGTCTCCGTGTCCATGAAGTGATACAGGTCCCCGTCGGTGTAGAGGTATTGAACACCCCGCCTCTCCACGTACACGTCCTCTACCTTATCGCCGGAGATAAACGTGTGCTTGACCGTCGAGCCGGTGTTGATGTTGCGCAGCTTGGTGCGGATGTACGCCTTCCCTCTCCCGGGTTTGTGATGCTCGTACTCCAGGACCCGGAAGAGCTCACCGTCCATCGTGAATGTCACACCCTTGCGCAGCTCGTTGACGTCGATCATAATTGCCTCCAAAAAGAGATATGTACCTCAGGGAAGACCAGCCTGAGGCAGAGATCCTTCGACTCCTGAGGGGGAACTCCTGCCCCGCATCGGTTTCGCGCAGTCGCTGGTGAATCGGCCAAGCGGATTGGATTATACCCTCCCCGCCGTCTACGTCAATTGTGCATCCTCCAAAGGGTGCACGAACGAGTTGTCGCCCCTAGAGGTGCGATGCATCTTCCAGGTGCGTTCCACCTCAGGACCGTATGCTTGATACGTATGCCAGTCACAGCTGGTCAGGTCACTGGCGCCAAGGGCCCCCAACCATCGACCATCTCCGCGACAAGTCGTTAGCAAGCCCCCGTCCAAAGCTCCTGTGCCACGCCCGGAG
>CAZIWL010000018.1:0-17883 GCA_964542755.1 uncultured Anaerolineales bacterium | reverse complement strand
TCCGCGACAAGTCGTTAGCAAGCCCCCGTCCAAAGCTCCTGTGCCACGCCCGGAGCGCAGGAGGCGATCCCACAGCTGGTTGCCCCGCTGAGCGAAGCGACGTATACTATAACGCCCTGACGAGATAGTCCCAACGTGCCGCCGTTGTGAGGCCGGATGGACAGCCCTTGCCGTGGCTGTCGCAGCCGAAAGGAACACGCTAATGGCTATCACCGAAGTAGATGATCTCTTCGCTTACCACGAGTTCATGCGCCTTAGCGAACACGCCCTTTACGAAGCCTACAAAGAGAGCCTACGCGCCAAAGACGTCTTCCACGCCATCTTCAACGGAGAGATCCTCGAGCACTACCCACGGCGCAAGCGCGTGTTGATTGTTGGACCAAGTATGGGCTTCGATCTTCAAATCCACGTGGTGTGCGAGTACGCCAACCGAGACGAACTCGTTGCCATCACCGTCTACATCCCCGATAGACCTCGCTGGACCACGGATCGCGCCCGTGCCTGACACCGGAAGCTTGCAGAACGCGGCGCCATCTGAACCTCAACTGTCCTCAGCTGGCATAGTTCGTTGACTCCCCCTATAATAACTGCCACTTTCATCGCGCGAGCACGGCGATGGTCAGTCAGGACAAGACCAATCCTCGTGCAATACGCCAGAGATTGAGAAGGAGATATCATGCCCAGCTACCAGCGTCCCCCCGGAACCCTCGACACGCTGCCCGAGGAACAAGCTTACTGGTTCCGTCTCCGGAGCCACACCAAGCATCTCGCTGAGCTGGCTGGCTTCGAGCGCATCGACACGCCCATCTTCGAGGCGACCGAGGTTTTCGCCCGCGGCATAGGCGAGGGTACTGATGTGGTGGACAAAGAAATGTACACCTTCACCGACAAGGGCGGAAGAGATCTGACGCTCCGCCCTGAGTTCACTGCCGGGGTGGTCCGAGCCTACATCGAGAACGGGCTCCACGTCGAGGTCACGCCCCAGAAGCTCTACTCCATCGGCTCCACCTTCCGCTATGACCGGCCCCAGGCCGGACGCTACCGTCAGTTCACTCAGTTCAACGCCGAAATCCTCGGCGAGCAAGACCCGGCCGCCGATTTGGAGATCATGACTCTGGTCTGGGACATGTACGCCGGCCTGGGATTCCCGGATTTGGAGTTCCAACTCAACTCCACCGGGTGCCCCCGCTGCCGACCAGCGTACGTCGAGGCCCTGCGCGAGTACTACCAGGGACACGCCAAGGAGACTTGCCAGGACTGTCAGCGCCGTTTGGAGCGCAGCCCGCTGCGCGTCCTTGACTGCAAGGAGGATGCCTGCCAGCCGATCATCGAGAATGCCCCTCGGATCATCGACTATCTCTGCAATGAGTGCCGGGAGCACTTCGCCAGCCTGCGCAGCTACCTGGATTTGTTGGACCGCCGCTACGTGCTCAACCATCGACTCGTCCGCGGACTGGACTACTACACAAAGACAGTCTTCGAGGTGTGGGCCTCAGGCATCGGCGCGCAGAGCGCCCTCTGCGGCGGCGGACGCTACGATGGACTCGCGGAGCTCCTGGGTGGACCCGAGACGCCAGGGGTCGGCGTCGCCGTCGGCCTGGAGCGGATCGTGATTATGCTGAAGGAGCTGGAGATCGCGCCCCCTTCCCCACCCAGGCCACAGGTCTTCCTCGCCTATCTGGGACAGCGCCCCCGGGAGAGATCCCTGGTACTCATGGACGAGCTTCGCCGGGCCGACGTCGGGGTCTTCTTCGCCATGGGCAAGGATCGCGGCTTGAGGAGTCAGCTCCGAGAGGCAGACAAGCGCAGCGTCCGGTACACGGTAATCCTCGGTGAGAACGAACTGGACAGCGGGATGGCCACGGTGCGGGACATGAAGTCAGGGGACCAGACGGACGTCGGTCTCAACCTGCTCGTCCGCTGGCTCAAAGAGCGCGTCTGAGCCGCATCAACCAGGACGTCAACCTGCGGCGGCCCGAGCCCCCGGTGACTACCACAGAGGCCCGGGACGTCATCCCAGTACTCTTCGGCGAAAACCCTCCGCCGGTTGCGGAACCAGCGCCGGTTGAGTAGCTTTGTAGCGCCAGCGGAAAAGTGTATCGAAACCAAGCGTCTTCTGCCCCAAGAGGCACTTCGACAAACCGCTTGGCTTCGACGCCGTGCCGAGCTTGTCACTTGCACTGAGCTTGTCGAAGTGAAGCATACGTCGCTTCGCTCCCACTCAGCCGGCGCTCTCCACCAGCCCTTAACTGGGGAGGGATCCACGCCTGCGTGTACTAGTTCGGATGCGCAAGACCCCTCCCAAACTTCCGACCCCTCGCCCCTTGCGTCCCGGGGTCAGCTCTTGCTCGTGACGATGCCCCAGATTTCCTTGACCGTAGGCCGCTTTCCGTAGATCAGAAGCCCCACCCGGAAGAGCTTCGCGCCGACCCATAGGGCGCCCGGAATTGAGGCCGCCAACACCGCGATGCTGCCTGCCACGTCCATCCAGGGCACCTCCGCCAATGGCAGCCTGAGCATCATCATCGTGGCCGCCGTCAAGGGGAAGAAGCTTAAGATGCGTGCAACCAGGGCATTGGGGTTAGCGAATAGAAAACCACTGAGCATATAGGGAATCGCCGCGAAGAAACTGAAGAAGCCCGCCAGTTGCTGGCTCTCCTGCATCGTCGTCCCCAACGCCCCGATCCCCGCCATGAGAATCGCGTAGAGCGTGTAACCAAGTAGGTAGTAGACGACGCCCAGAACCATGACCCGGATCGGAATGACGAGCGCTCCGGCCGCCGCCACTATGGCCACCAAGCCTCCGCTGAAGGCTATGGCGCTCAGGAGCCAGACCACCACCTGTGTCAGGCCCACGGCTCCCAATCCCATCACCTTCCCCGCCATCAACTCCATCGGCTGAACGGAAGAGATGATGAGTTCCACCACACGCGTCTCCTTCTCCGTGGCCACGCTCCGCAGCAAGTAGCCCGACGACACGAAGATCGTCATGATTAAGAAGAAAGACAGCATGTACGGGACGACGAAGGTGAAGACGAAGCTCAACGGTCCTTCACCGCGCGTCTCGCCGCCCGAGATAACGCGCGACTCCGGCCGTAGGGGCCGAGCAGTTCTCTCGCGGATCTCTTCGTCGACCCGCCCAGCTAACAGGTGCTCGACCATGAACGCCCGGACGTCCGACGAATCGCCTACTTCCACCGCGCCGAAGCCGCTCCCAACGGTGAGCACAACCACGCGCCCCGTCTCCAGATAATCCTCCGGGACTAGCAAGGCCGCCGAGATCTCGCCCGACTCCACTGCATCGGAGGCAGCCCCCTCACTAAGGAAGGGCACAAAATCCTCCCCATACTCCGGGCGGATCGGCGAGAAGAACCCGGACTCATCCACGACCCCGATCGGTTGGTCGGCTCCTTCGAACTGCCTCGCCAGGAAGTCACCTATCTGCCGCGTCTCGCCCCCTAGCAGCATAGCCAGGAGGAGCCCCACGACACCCAGCGCGGGCACAGCGGCCGTCATAATGATGAATCCCAGCCGCCTGACGCTCGTCAGGTACTCATGTCGAGCGATGACCCATATCTTGCCCCAGTCCATGGCTCTAGGTCTCCTCCCCCCCAACCACCTCGACAAAGATATCCTCCAGGGGCACGGGCGCGACCTCAAACTCACGAACGTCGATACGCCGTTCGACCAGGTGCCGTAGGACGTCCTGAGGGTCGACGCCCTCGTCGAGGGTCAAGTTGAAGGCCCCATCATCCGCCTCCACCAAGAGCACCCCTGGGATCTCCCCCGCCAGATGGGACACCGTCTCGCGGGATCGGAGGCGAACCGTGTTGGGCGCATGCTCCTCCTTGATCGCATCCAGGTGGTCGTAGAGTACCGCTCGCCCGTGGTGGATCAGCAGAATCCGGTCACACAACGCCTCCACCAGATTCATCTGGTGGGTACTGAGCACAATCGTCTTGCCCGCTTCCCGAAGGTCGTCGACGAAACCCTTGAGTCGTTCCGTGTTGACAGGGTCCAGCCCTTGAAACGGCTCATCAAGAATGAGCAAGTCCGGATCGTGGACCAGGCTGGCAATAAACTGGAGTCGCTGCTGCATGCCCCGACTCAGATCCTTGACTTTCCGGTCGGCCCACTCGTCCAGGTCGACGCGCTCGAGCAGGGCCCATCCACGGCGCCGTGCATCTGCTCGCGACACCCCCTTCAGCTCAGCCAGATAGATCAGGGTGTCCAGGACCTTGACGTCACGGAAAAGCCCTCGTTCCTCTGGCAGGTAGCCGACCCGCTCTTTAGCATCCGCCGGCCGGGCCCCCAGAACGGTCACCTCCCCCTCGTCCGGCTGCAAGATATCCATGATGATGCGGATCGTGGTCGTCTTGCCCGCGCCATTGGGCCCCAGGAGACCGAACAACTCCCCCTTGGACACCTCGAACGAGAGCTCGTCGACAGCGACAACCTCACGGTAACGTTTCACGAGACCCGCAACGTGAATCACCATCATCTGTTCCTCACCCACCAACCTGACCCCATCCAGGCGAAAGCCTGCCCATTCCGGGGCAGACGCGCCCATGCAGAAGCAAGACCCGGCGTCAACCGGGTCTTACACCAGACCTCCATCCATCGTCCACCTGCGAAACGCGAGAACGCGCCCTACCGCACTAGAATCGCCGCCACAAATCCTCGACGTCAAGATCCGACGCGATATCCATCTGCATTTCCAGCAAGGCTCGATAGCTCTCCCGAGTCTCCTCGGTCATAGCGTGGGCCTCGTCCGGATGCCGGGCCGCAAAGGCGGCGATCATCACCACGATCATGGCTGCCAGACCGGTGAACGAGGGCACGTTCGTCTGCGTTGGGCCCGGGCAGATGATGGACGTCTCTGCCTCCAGTGCCGCCGCCGCGACCGATGACGCAGCCAGCACAAAGGTCCTTGCACCGCGCTCGCGCGCAAAGCGAACTGCGCTCGCCGTATCCAGGTCCATGCCCGACAGCGAGAACCCTATCACGAGATCGTCCTGTCCAATCTCCTTGAGATTGGTAGCCGCCTCGAGCGGGTCAGTCGCGACGCTGACTGCTGAGAGCCCGATCTCACGCAGCGCGCCGGCGCACAGACCGGCCAGATAGACGCACAGCCCCTGCCCTACGACCCAGATCTGATTGGCATCCAACAGGGTCGGAAGCAGTGCGTTGACCTGCTCTGAGAGACGGTCCTGCGTCAGCTCCAAATTGTGCTTCTCGTTGCCCAGCAGACTGCGGAAGAGCTGCAAATCGTCGGCAGCTTCGAGGTCCGCCGTGTAAGAGGCCTTCAGCTCCGCCCTGACGACCGCTTGAATCTCCTTGCTCAACTCACGGAAACCCGTGTATCCCAACTCCTGAGCGAAGCGCACGACTGTCGCGGCATCCACGCCCAGGCGATTGGCTAGCTCCGTCGCTGTCATGAACGCGGCGTCGAGCTGATTCTGGAGCATGAAATCTGCCAGCTTCCGAAAACTTGGCGTCAAATCATCGTAGTTCTGTTGGATCTTCTCGCGAAACATCGTCACATCTCCTTCTGCACTGACAACACAGGGAAGCTCACAGACCTCGGCTCCTTCCTGGGCGTGCGGCGGAGCGGCTCGGTGACATAGTGGAGGGTTGATGGAGAACGAGCTGACCCCTGAGCACGGCCGGGGAGTAAGGTGCGCTGAACACCCCCTCGTAGATTGCGCTTATTCTACCATGAGTACAGGTAAATTGCAAAAGCATGCCTCCGACCACTCTGCAAAGTCCCAGTCACAGACGAGCCCCACCCATCCGCGACGGGCGTAGCAGAAGGGGCGGCGGATCGAGCCCTTGGGGGAGACGGACAGTTTGACATGCTCATTGCCCGTGCTATAATCCCGGCGCTTTGGCGACTACAGCAGACGGTGAGGCTCTAGCAGGCCGCGAGTGTCGCTTCAGTAAGCTCTGGGCCCCCGTCGTGGGGCTGACGGCGCTGGCGGGGGCGCTCCGGATCATCCACCTGGCTGGTATGCCTCCAGGGCTCTATCACGATGAAGCCATCAACGGCCTCGACGCACTCCGAGTTCTGCGAGGCAGCTATCCCGTCTATTTTCCTGCCAACCACGGTCGCGAGCCCCTTTTTCTCTACCTCGTCGCCGTCGCCGTCAAGGCCGTAGGACGGACTCCCGGTGCGGTCCGTCTGCCGGCTGCCGTATGTGGGACCCTCACCATCCCCGTTACCTTCTGGATGACCCGGGCCTGGTTCAAGCGCTCCACGGCGCTCCTCAGTGCCGCCATCATGACCGCGATGCTCTGGCACGTCCATCTCAGTCGCACCGGCTTCAGGGCTGTCACACTCCCGCTCATGGTCGGTAGTTTTCTGGCCGTCATCGGTCATGCCCTCCGATCTCAACGCCCACTGACCTGGGCCGCAGCCGGTGCGCTTTACGGCCTCTCCTTCTACTCCTACGTCGCCGTCCGCTTCACCCCCGTCCCCTTGCTCGGCCTCGGCGTCTACCTGCTGTGTATCCGGAGAGGGCGCGATCTCTGGCCGGGCGTGCTGTGCTTCGCGGGTGGCGCCCTCCTATGCCTCCTCCCCCTGGCCATCTACACCCTCGGCCACTGGCACGTAGTCATGGGCCGACCGTCCCAGGTCTCGATCATCAACCCCGCGGTGAATGGAGGAGCATTCTGGCGCACGCTCTGGAGCCACGTGGTCCGGACTATGGGCATGTTCTTCGTGCGCGGGGACACCATCGCCCGCCACAACGTCCCCGGGCGACCCGTCTTCACCGTGCCTCTGGGAGCAGCGATGGTTCTAGGCACCGCGCGAGCCGGGGTGCGTGCTCGAGGGGGTGACGCCGGCTCGGCCCTTGTCTTGGTCTGGCTTGCAGGGATGCTAGTTCCCACTGTGGCTGCCGCCGATGCTCCCCACTTCCTACGCGCCGTGGGTATACTGCCGGTTCTCGCTATCCTCCCGGCGCTGGGCATCGAGACTTTGCTGGATGCACACGTGCAGAAAGGCTATCGGGTCTACCCCGCGATTCTCATCGCCCTTGCCCTGGCCTATGGCCTGGGGTCGACCGTGCGGGACTACTTTGTCGACTACGCGCAGAGCGCCGACACCCGCTACGCCTTCGAGTCAGCTGCTGTGGAGTTGGCATCCGAGATCAATCGCTTCACCGGGACAGGCTGGGACGGTCAAGCGCTCAACGACGGCATACCTCCCGTCGACGCGGGGCGCCGCGTCCTCGTCGACAGGCGACTATGGGAAGCTTGGGACGCCGTCCCCTTTCTCGTTCCCCAGCAGGAGAGTGTAACCCTCATCCAGCCCAAGTCTCCCCAGCCACTGGAGGAAGCTGACCACGTGCTCCTTCTCCTCTGGCCCTATGGCGATCTCGAGCCCCAGCTGGCCGCGCTCCCCCGGCCAGCCACCATCAAGGTAGATGTCGGCCCGCTGACCAGAGGGGATCTGGAGGACGAACCCTATCCGGCCTACGCCGCCTACGAGATCGGGCCGGGGGCAGATCCCACGGCCGATGTCGCGGGCCGCTTTCGGGACACCCGCTCTCGGGACACCCGCTTTCGGGACACCCTCTCTCTCGTCGACTACAGCGTCGACGTGACCAGCGGCGACCTGCGGCGTTCGTACACGGTCCAGCTGAACTGGCGAGCTGAAATGGCGCCGTCCGCGGACTACACAGCCTTTGTCTATCTCTGCGACGAACGCTGCACTGCATCCACCATCCTGGCGCAGGACGACGCCCAGCCTGGCACAACGTTCTACCCGACGAGTCTTTGGCGTCCTGGGGTCGTCGTCGTCGACGCCCGCACATTGCACCTTCCGGCAACGGCCCCACCCACCGTGACAGTTGGCGTGGGGTTGTACGCATGGCCCAACATGGAACGCCTTGCAATCACCGAGCCGCCAGGACCGTGGCTCGACGACATCCTCCTTATCCCGACCGCTGACTGAGATGATGAATCGCAGCGACCGAGTGGTCTCCCTTCTCTTGCTCGTGGCCTTCTCCTCCCTCTATTTCGCCACGACGACGGGCATCACATGCAGCAACGACGGGAGCCACTATGCTCTTACCCGAGCTCTGGCCGAGGAAGGGCGTTTCACCATCGGCACATACGACGACTACGCCGAGGGTAACGACGTGGCCCGGCGGGACGGTGTGCTCTACAGCGACCGGCCCCCCGGCACAGCCCTGGTTGCCGCCGCGTTCTACAAGCTCGGTGGCCTCCTACCCCAGCCCCTTGATCCCCTTCCTTCCCGCCACGATGCAGAAAACCCTCGTCTTCTCTACGTTATGCTCGTCCCCGTGTTGGCCGGGGCCGCTGGGCTCATTCTCACCTACCTCACCCTCCGCCTCCTTGGTATCTCGACCTTCAGCGCTCTGACCACCGCCGTGGTCCTGGGCCTGGGCACCGTACACTGGAAGTACAGCAGTGTCCTCTTCTCACACGCTGTCTCCGGTTTTCTGGTCGTGCTCATCATCTACCTGACAGCGCGGCTGACGCGGGAAGCCGCGCGCACGCGCCATCTGTCCGCCGTCCTGGGCTTCCTGACAGGCTGCGCCGTGCTCGTGGAGTACTCCAATGCCCTTTTGATCCCCGCCATCGCCCTCTATGTCTGGACGGCGATGCAGCAGGGGACAGCCCGAGCGAAAGCCATCCAGATCGGGCTCTTCGGCCTGGGAGGCCTTGTCCCTGCCGCATTCCTGGGCTTCTACAACACCGTCAATTTCGGCAGCCCGTTTTCCCTCTCTTACGATTATGCCATCAACTATCCCTGGGCGGGCAACCTCGTCGAGACCTTCAGCTTCCCCATCCACCGCGGTCTCATCGCTATCCTCTACTGGGGAGTGGGAGGCGGCTGGTGCAACCCGACCTGCTACAACCAGGGGGTTCTCCTCCTCTCGCCCGTCCTTCTCCTCTCCCTTTTCGGCATCGGTGCCTTCTTCCGCCGAGCGCCGCGCTTCGCATCGCTCACACTCGGCCTCTTTCTCGTGTACGTTGCCATCTTTGCGATGCACCGGACCTTCCACGGCTTCACGGCCGACAGCCGCTACCTGACACCCTTCCTCGCCCTGTGGACCCTTCCCCTGGGCTTCTTCGTCGAGCGGATCGACCGCACCAGTGGACGCCGCCCCTGGCGCGCCGTCGCGACCATGATCCTCTACGGCCTGCTCTTTCTCTCCGTGCGTAACGCGTTCCTTCATATTGGCACGTCCTACAACTACAATCTGGATCTCGGCAAGCTGTCTACGCTAGTCGCTTCGCCGGCGAATTGGGCCTACCTGCTCCGTGAGGTCTTTCCCAATGCCAGGAACCTCCCGCTGCTCTGGCTATTCGAGGGCATAGTCGCCATTGTCGGGACGGCGGTATGGTGGGTAGGCATGGGGCGACGCAGAAGCCGGTAGCCGGGGCTTTGTGTTTTTGTTCGAATGTGCTAAAATCACAAGCCGATTACGACTATGAGGGGCACCACAGCCGATTCACCGTCTATCGGCCCCAAAATCTGCAGGACACCTGGAACGTTGAGTCAGACCATTTGCAGGTTTCTTGAAGACACGTTTCGATCGAGGAGGATGAAGGTGGTCAAGAACAATATGCACCCGATGTTGAGGGGGCTTCTCCTGGTCAGCATGGTGACGACGGTACTGCTCGCCGTGGCCCCGTCGCAAACCCTGGCCCAGCAGGACAATCTCCTGAAGAATAGTGGATTTGAGCAGGGTTGGTACGACATCAGCGGCACCCAGCAGTGTCCGAATCACTGGGACATGGGCTGGACCGAGGGTATCGCTATGGGCAATGCAAACAGCGTCACAGCCCGTCCAGAGAGCAGAGTGCTCCCCCGGACCCAGGTTCCACCGGACGAGCACGATCTCTACTACTGGGACGGGGATTACACGCTAAAGATGTTCTGGGCTAGGGCTCCCATCCACATCTCGGTTTTCCAGGACGTCGGTGGCCTCGAGGTGGGGCGCGAGTACCGCTTCGTCGTCCCCACCTACATCGATACCTTCGAGTGGGACAAGGGCAAGAACATCCCCACGGACCCCTTCGCGGCCGAGGTTCGACTGGGCGCTGGCCCGGCGGGCGCCAACTGGCAGGATGCCAACGCCATCAATTTCAGCAATTGGGCAAACCCGACCAACACTTCCCCCTACTACCTGGCGCGTACCACCCTCCAGTTTAAGTTCGTTGCGACAGAACCGCAGATGAGGGTCTTCGTCGAGTTCAAATCAAAATGGACCCTGGACAACAACGGTATCTTTATGGATGCCCTGAGGCTGGAACCCCTGGAGATGGCCGCCTCGCCCACGCCGACGGCGCCCCCTCCGCCGCCCACGCCAACGCCGGGGCCTTCCCCCACGCCTCTCCCCACTCCGACCCCACGTCCCGACGGGTCCATCGTCCACGTGGTGCAGACCGGAGACACGCTGGGAGCCATCGCCTTGCAGTACGACATCACGGTGGATCAGCTCCTAGCGCTCAACGCGGGCTCCATCGGCGACAACAATCTGATCAGGACCGGTCAGGAGCTGGTCGTCTCCACCCCCAGCGAGGCGCCAACGTCTACGCCCCTTCCCGAGCCCCCGACGGCGACACCACAACCTGAAGGAGAGGGTTCGGGTGAGTCGAGTGAGTCGGGCGAGTCCGGCGAGTCCGGCGAGTCCGGCGAATCCGAAGCGGCACCCGGCGGCGCCTCCGTCTGCGTGCTTGCCTTCCATGATCGAAACGGCGATACGGTGAGGGACCCGGCGAATGAGGAGCTTCTGCCCAATGTCGAGTTCACCCTCGCGACCGCCTCTGGCGTGGCCGCGCAGTACACCTCCGATGGCGTCAGCGAGCCCCATTGCTTCACCGGATTGGCTCCTGGATCGTACCGCGTCATTCAGCAGGCACCCGCCGGCTATGAGGCCACAGGCCTCCCGGAGCAGAACGTCGCTCTGGCCGAAGGCACCAGCTTCGACCTCCAGTTCGGAAACGCGCGCACGACCGCAGCCGGCGAAACCGAAGGCACCGAGGAGGGTGAGGAGGTGGCTGAGTCGGAGAGCACCGACGCCTCGGCGTCAGGAGGCGGTGGGGAGAGTTCGAGCAGCGGGGAAGACAACGAGAGCGATCTCCTCAGCAGAGTCCTGACCAATGTGGCACGAGTGGCCGGAGTCCTGGTTCTCATCCTGGCGGGCGCCATTGCAGTGCTCTTCTTCCTCACCAGACGTCGCCGCTACTAGACGGATCCACCGTTGAGTTCGCCTCGGCAGAGAGGCAGACTCAAGCCATGAAGACCTCTGCACGGAGCGTCGCCTGGGAAAAACTCGTACCCCCGGCGACGCTTCTGCTCGTATCCCTTCTGGCTGCCGCGCCCCTCTGGGGTCCGGGCTTGCTCAACACCCGCGGGGGCGGGGACAGCCCTTTTCTCCTCTTTCGCACCCACCAACTCGCCGCTAACCTCCGCGCCGGTGTCTTTCCCGCTCGCTGGATGCCAGACGCCGCGTACGGCCTCGGCTATCCCTTCTTCAACTACTACGCTGCGCTGCCCTACTACCTGGCCGCGAGCCTCTCTCTGGCCGGCCTTGGCGTCCTCACCGCCCTGAAGCTGACTCAGAGCCTCTTCATGGGCGCGGCGGCCCTGGCGATGTATGCCTGGGCTCGCCGCGTTCTTGGGGGCCGATCAGCCGCCTGGCTGGCCGCCGTGGCCTATACCGTGGCCCCCTTCCACCTCGTCAACGTCTACGTCCGCGGTGACTCGCTCTCCGAGTTCGCGGCTTTCGCCTTTTACCCCCTCATCCTATGGGGTCTCGACCGGCTCGCAGCGGCACCGTCCTTCAAGCACTCTCTCCTGCCCGGCATAGGCTACGCCACGTTGATCCTGACCCACAACGTCTCCGCCCTCATCTTCTCGCCTTTCCTCCTCCTCTACGTCCTCTTCTATGTCGGCGAGGCCATCGTCCCAGTGCAACATCGGTCCTGGCGCACCGCCCTATGCCGGTCCGGGCTGCTCTTCCTTCCCCTGGTCCTCGGGCTGCTGCTCTCGGCGTGGTTCTGGCTCCCCGCGCTCGGCGAGACCCGTTACGTGCAGCTCGATGCACAGACGACGGGGTACTTCTTCTACGGGAATCACTTCCGGGCGGCCGACCTCGTCCAGCGCGGGTTCCTGTTTGACTACAATACCGGAGGCGAATCCACCTCGGCCTTCTCGATGGGACTGGTGCAAACCGTGCTCATCAGCCTTGGTACTCTCACCACTCTATTCGTAACCGTGAGGCATCGTCGCTCGGCGCCACCGGCACGACTGGGCGAGAATGGCTCCGGAGCTCACCATCGCGGCCACCCCCGTCGGATTTCGATCCTGGCGACCCTCAGTTTGCTCACGGCGACGTGGATGATCACACCGCTCTCGAAATACCTCTGGGACCATGTGCCCCTGCTGCCTATGGTCCAGTTCCCGTGGCGTTTTCTCTCCCTGCAGGCCCTCTTTGGTGCCCTCCTCATTGGTGCTCTCGTCCAAAGCGCAACCCGTCTTGGACCGCGAACCACCTGGGCCGCCGCCTTGATCCTGGCCTCCCTCCTGAGCGCCGAATCACTCATCGGCTTCCATCCGGAGTACCTTCCCATCAGCGAGAGCGACGTCACCACGGAACGGCTTCGGCTCTACGAGCTCTTCACGGGCAACATCGGTTCGACCATCCGCTACGAGTACCTGCCACGCTGGGTGGAGCCTCGGCCCCACGCAGGGCCGCAAGATATCTCTCCCGACGCGCCGATCACGGCGATACCCATCGAGGGGACCCTGTTGGCCGCCGAGCGGCGCCGGAAGGAGCCGACTTCCCGGATTTGGCACGTCGAGGCCGGCACGGACGGTGCCCGCGTCACCTTCCCCCTCCTCTACTGGCCCGGATGGCGTGCCACCGTCGACGACACGGAGGTTCCCGTCACCCCGGCCGAGAGCTCGGGCTACGTCACCCTTCGCGTTCCCTCTGGGGCGCACACCGTCGAGCTTCGGCTAGGCCGGACCCCGCTCCGGCTATGGGCCGAGTCGCTCTCCCTCGCGGCGCTGGCGGTCGCCCTCTTCCTCGCGCTGCGGGCCGGCACAGGCGCTGCAAGAGTTCGTCACGAGGGACCCTCGCAGCCGACCCCATCCCCAACTCGCCCCATTCAGACCGGCCATGGTATGGCGCTGATGGCGCTAGGATTCTTTGCGCTCCTCGCGCTGATCGTCGCCATCCAGCCACGTATCAGCGCCACCGGTGTCGACGACCTCACCATGGACTTCGAGCGTATGCCCTACCTCCATCACAACCCTGACGGCGTCGCGCGCGACGGATGGCAGATCACCAGCTACACCTATCGTACCGGAAGGTCTTCTCCCCCCGTCGACCGGGTTCGAGCCGGCGACACCCTGGAGATAACTCTCCACTGGAGCCTTGACGCATCAGAGGGGGCGGATCAGAAACGGAGCGCAGCCCCGGCCCGTGGCGAGCTCCATCTGGTCTCGCCCGCAGCAGTTCGTCACCCGGATTTGCCGCCCCTGGCGGCGACATCCTTCACCGTTGTGCCGGATCCCGGTGCGACGGGCGCTGTGGTTGCTACCTTGGCCATCCCCGACACGCCGTCGCCCGGCCTTCACCTGATCCGGCTTCACGGCACACCACCGGTCTACCTCCGCCCCGTATGGATCACCGACGGGCCTCGACCCGCAAAGGCGCTTCCAATTGGGACCTTTGCCGACGGCGCCCTCCGTCTCCACGATGTCCAGGTTGACCAGCCGTCACCCGATCACCTCGACATTGGGCTCGACTGGTCTGCCGCGCGGCCCGTCGCCGCGAACTACGGCCTCAGCCTGAGCTTGACGGATCCAGCTGGAAACGAATGGCTCCTTCAAGGCAGCAAACCTGGCTACGACACACAACCGGGCCTGGGATTCCTGCCCACCAGCCTGTGGCCTGAAGACCGGCTTTTCGAGGACCAGCATCGGCCCAACCTGGCTGCCGGCGCTCCTCCCGGCGGTGCCTACCGCCTCACCGTCGATCTCTACAACGTCACGACCTGGCAGAGCGTGGGGGCGTACACCGAAACGGTCGCCATGACGCAAGTCCCCCATCGCTCCGACGCGCCTCTCCTGGCGCCCTTTAGAGGCGAGATCGATCTGAGTAGTCTCGATGTGTCTCGAACCGTCCGTCAGGGCGAGACCTTCCGCGCGACGGCCTACTGGACAACCAACGCCCCGCCCAGCCATGACTACACCGTGGCCTGGGAACTGCGCGGAGAGCGTCGTACTATCTCCCAGACCTTGCCCTTGGCCCCCGGTTCCTCACCCCAGGACTGGCCCGCCCGCGCTTGGATCGCCGGTCGCGCATCCATCAACATCCCGCCCACGACGCCCCCCGGCCCGTACACCGTGACGCTCACGCTCCTCGATGCCCAGGATAGTGCCCCGCTGGGCAGCCACGTCTACGCCAATCCCATCGAGATCGTGGGACGCAAACGGGTCTGGGAACTCCCTCCGATGCAGAGGACTGTGGACGTGACGTTCGGCGGGATGATTGAGCTGGCGGGCTACGACCTGGAGAGGGACCCGGATCAGGACCAGTTGCGTCTCACCCTCCATTGGCGGGCCCTGGGGACACCGGATCGCCACTACACCTTCTTCGTCCACCTGGCCGATCCGCAGAGCGGGGTGCCAGCGTCTCAGGTAGACGGGATGCCGCGGGGCTTCACCTACCCCACCGGGCAGTGGGCGCCGGGTGAGGTGGTCTCCGATCAGGTCGAGCTGTCCACAGCAGGCGTCCCCGACGGTCGTTACGTCCTCGCCCTGGGATGGTACGATCCAGACACCAAGCTCCGGCTTCCAGCGCGCGACAGCGACGGCACGCCTATGCCGGATGACCGTGCTATCCTCCAGGACACCGTGTCCATCCCGTAGGCCAGCGGGCCGTCTGGCCCAGCGCCCGCCACCGCCGTCAGCCGGTGGCGACCAGGATCCAGCAAGCTTACCTCAACCACTCCGAGACAAGCGCATCCATCGTCCCATCGGCCTCCATAGCTGCCAGAGCCTCATTCACCGCATCCAACAGCATGAGGCTCTCCCGCCGGACAGCACATGCGTAGGGGACGTGGGTCACCCCCTCCCCCGTGATGGCTAGGCCGCTGCGACCGCCGGTGCTCTTCAACGCCGATACCCGATCCACCAACGCTCCGTCGGTCTCCCCACGTCGGACGCTATCCAGCGCCTCCCTCGCGGTTCGAAACTGAACCACGGCAAGCTCTGATGAGCGTCTCTCCCAATGACGCGCCACGCGATCCCCCTCCATGCCCAGCACCACGGCCAGCCGATGGTCCTCTAGCTCGGACATCGATCCGAGCCCCACTTCCCCCGTAGGCCCGACCAGGACCTGACCGGCGTCGAAGTACGGACGTGAGTAGGCGTAATCGTCCCGTCTCGCCGGGTTTACGACCAGGGCGGAGATCAGCAAGTCCACCCGCTGAGCGGTAAGGGCGTCGTATAGCCCGTCAAAGGGTAGATTGGCGACGAACTGGGGCTCCAAATCCAGGCGGCGGCTGATCTCCCGGACGATGTCGACGTCCAACCCGACCAACGCGCCTTCCGCCGTAACACTCTCGAACGGCGGGAAACTGGCATCCATGCCGACGCGCAACGTCCCCGTATCCTGGACGCGGGTCCACGTCGCGTCCTCCGACTGCCCACAGCCGCCGATGGCAAGGGCCGTCATCGCGCCGAGCATAACAACGAGACGCCAAAGCCTCCACGTCACATTGGGTATCCTCATGATCTCGTCGCATGGTACCCATCTTGCGAGAAGCTGACAAACGGCGTTCGGTGACATCACCCGTGGAGGTGACAGGTGGGTCAATGCTTCGCAGGTGGCGGGAATCCCCAGCGCAACGTCGTGGATCTTCCTCAATTGTAGGATCGCCAGTCTCGACACTCAGCAGCGCCCGCTAGTTAGAACTTACGCGCACGCTGCCGTGCCGTATGCGTCCCTCAAGATCGTCGCTATCAATACCCGCGTGGAATCCAGCAGATGGCGTGATCGTGCGCGGGTCGGGAGGATTGGGAGAGAATCCACGGACAAGCTTAGGGGGCTTCTGCAAGGAGAGAGACGTCACAGGACCGCCGCGAGGGGGGTTGGACTTTCCAGGCGATCACGCGGTCCAAGAGAAAGAAACGGGCGGCGGCAACTCCCGCCCTTACGATCCGACATCAGGGCCGCCGCCCGCTTCACATCCCGCTAGACGGGAGCGAGAGCTAGCTTCACGATGGAGGTTCTAAGCCCAACTCCTTCAGCCTGTGCTCCATCACATCCCTCGAGACGTCAAACACCGCAGCCAACTCAGCCAGGGACTTGGTTCTGGGAAGAACCTGCTTGACCCACGCCGCCGGCATCAAGAGACAGCGCGCAAAGAAACTGCTTCTCTCCCGCGCTCTGTCCCTGTCAGGCCAATCCAACTCGGCCGCTCGTGGGGAGCAGCAAAAAGCAACGTACAGTTCCCTGGCCATCGCAAAACGTCTGGCATCAGGAGGGTGGTCCAGGTCCACCGCGATCAGGCAGGATCCGTTGATCAGCGATCGATAGACAGCGTCGTACAGGCCGAGATTGAGCTCTAACAGGCTCAAGCGCTCAAAAACTGGATGAGGGTCGCGAATCATCTCGCGCACCGGGACCGGCGGGCCATGGACGTGACACGCCTGCAGCACCCCGTAGGCCAGGCTCTCGACCAGGAAACCCTCCAGGCAGGAGGGCACCTCGCCCAGGTAGCCCTGGGCCTCCCCCTCGTAGGGGTAACGTGACTCGGACACAAAGTCCTTTCTATGCTTGTACGGAGGCGCAGTCTAGGTGCCCGGGGGACCCGGGGACCTCACTCACCAGCCAGCTGTGGACCGAGCTCGCCAGCTCCCATACCGAGTCCGTCTCGAAGGATGATACAATCCGACGTTCCTCGTCGGTGAGATCGAACTCGGTCATCAGCGCGGACCGTTTCCCGTTCATCAAGCCGTCAGACAACTCGCGGTCAACCAGCGCGGCACCTATCAACCGCCTGAGCGCCATATGTGCCATATCAGACCTCCAATGAGAAGCTACTAGGCGGGATGCCAGCCCTGGGCGAGACCCGTGTCAGACGAAGTCTGACATAGGGCTCCGGCAAAGGCCTCTAGAGAGTCGGCCTCGACCGCGAGAACCGCCTCCTTCTCCTCGTCAGACAAGCCCATGGCATCGACCAGCTCCGGGCGACCACCGTTGAGCAGTCCCTTGCGGAACCCCGTGTCGGTGAACGCTCGCCAGATGAGAGCATCGATATTCCTTGGCATTCTCCGTCCTCCCTTACGTCCCGCTTCCGCCGGGCGCCCATCCGCATGGGGCCGCGCGGCCAGACGTGCTTATGGTAGACACCGAAACGGTGCCCTTCGTGACCAGCGGTCCCAGTAGCAGCCCGGAGACCATCACCAATGCGACGAGCATCTTCACCGTCATCCTCATGGTACCCCCCTAGGTACTCTGCGTCTTACGACGCCTTCAAACGTGACAACATTCTATCACACGCTTCTAAACGAGACTCTAAACGAAATGTGATGAATGAATACGACCCCTAGACGAGGTGTTCTCAGAGAGGGGCTGAGGGCTTGATAGCGGGCGTGCCGCCGGCGCTGACGCCAACGGCAGGGTCTTGCAGGTAGAAGAAAACCAACGACTCATGGAGGACCAGGCTCAGCTGGTGTGAAGACGTGCCAGTTGAGTCCATGGAGGGACTGCTCGGAGGACACCAAGGTGGAGAGGCCTATCGACCGCCGGAGAACCGCCGATCCGGAAGTCCAGAATCGTCTCGGGAACCTGAAGGGCCAACGCACGACCGCATCGGCGGAAGACG